>NZ_CDWWEW010000349.1:0-5452 GCF_977966315.1 Frankia sp. CeRuru1 | reverse complement strand
CCGTCATGTTCCGCAGCGGCCTGATGCCTGACGCGAGTGGCACCGTCGGGCCATCGACCGGCTTCCCGATCACCTCGACCTCGCCCGGCGATCCGCCGGCCCCGCTCACGAGGCCGCCCTCCCCGCCCCTCGCCGCCCCTTCGAAGCGCCTCGCCACCCATCTGTCGACCCGCCGGGCCCACTCCCGGGAGAGGGTGATGCAGGGACGCTCGATCAAAAAGTGCGTCACGGTGGAGACCCCGACGGTCAGGGTGAGGACCACCAGGAGAAACGGCAGGTAGGGGATCTTCCATAGCCGCCAGCCACTGTGCTCCAGCAGCAGGTCGATGACGGCCGAGTGCCACAGATAGATGCCGTACGAGATCGCTCCGAGGAAGGCCAGCGGACGGCTGGCCAGCAGCGGCCGCACCCAGCCGCGGTCGCTGCGGCCGAACACCGCCGGGAGCAGCAGGAAGAAGCCGAACAACCCGTAGCCCAGGTGCTTGCCTATGTCCTGGCTCCGCGTGGCTTCGAAGATCGGCACGAGCGGCAGGCCGAGATGCCTGCTCGACACCCAGTAGAAGAACGCGGCGATGCCCCAGCACACCGTGCCCGAGCCGGGCAGCTCGGCCCAGCGCGGCGACCTGCCCTGCCGGGAGCACCAGGCCGAGAGCACGGCGAGCAGCATGCCCATGGCGAACAGGTCCCACCAGACCGGCAGCCAGACGTTCCAGCCGTTCATCCAGGTCTGCGTGGACGGGATCACCAGATAATGGACGATCTTGGCTGCGGCGAACGTGACCGCGAGCGCGGCGAGTTCCACGCGTAACTGGGCGGCGGGCGGGCGGTCCCGCCGCCGCAGCAGCCACGCGTACACCGGTATCGCCAGGTAGAACGCCGCCTCCACGTCCAGGGTCCAGGCCTGGGTGAGGCCCTGGATCGCCCAGTGCTCCTGATAACCCTGGACGAAGAATGCCGTCTGGAACAGACCGGCCAGGCCGTGCACGCCGACCCGCTTACTGCTGACCACGGTCAGGGTGACGGCGAGCGCCACCCAGTACAGCGGGACGATCCGCATGAACCGCCGGACCAGGTAGCCGGCGGCGTCCGAGCCGCGGAGGCCGGCGAACCGGGCGGCGACGAACGGGCGGTAGAGCAGAAACCCCGAGATCAGGAAGAAGACCGCGACACCGATCTCACTCCGGGCGGTGTAGGGGCCCAGCCGGCTGCTGGTGGTGAAACCGGCGGGAAACGCGGTGTGCACGACGACCACGAGAATCGCCGCGATCGCGCGCAGGCCGTCGAAGCCGCCGAAGACGACCTTGGGTGGACGGACCGGCGCGGGAGTGCGCGGTTCGGGGATGGAAGCGGTGCCGGCCGGGCCGGCGGCTGCGCCGGAATCGGCTGCGGCCGTAAGAGAAAGGGCGGGTCCATTCACCGACCGAGCGCCCGGAGATCAGCAAGGTCCGGCACCCTGGCAACGTACCAGTCCGGTATACGCGACCACGTCGGCACCCCGAGCGAACCCCCCCTTTTCTACCCGGCCGGCCGATCCGCGAACCTACCGCGACACCCGAGCCACTACGCGACGCCCGAGCCACTGCGCGGCGGCCGTGATCGCGACGGCGGCGAGCAGCACGATCGCGGGCTCCGCGGCGGCCCGGAACCGGGTCGTCCCATAGATCGCGACCGAGGCGAGGCTCAGCGCGATCGGCACGGCGAGCAGTGGCAGCAGCACGACCCGGCGGCGGCGCAGCACCACGACCCCGGCGAGCGCCGCGATCTCCAACGGCCACAGCGTGACCATCCCGACCTTACTGAGGACCAGGGGGCGCAGCTCGATGGTGTCCAGCCGGGCCTGCTGCCAGGGACGGTAGACCCCCCATGTCCGACCAAGCCGCGCCGCGGCCACCCGGGGCAGGCTGCGCTCGTTGTGTTTGATGTAGTCGTACGCGGCCCGGCGGTAGAACACGTCCCGTTCGGAGCGTTCCTGGGGCGAGGGTGGCAACGCCAGGATGCAGTCGAACGACCACCAGCCGACGTACCGGCCGGAGTAGCTGGCCGGGCAGTGGGTGACCGCCAGGGTGGAGCCGAGCCCGGTGGACAGGTATTCCGGCTCACTGAACCGGGACAGGTTGTAGATCGTCCAGGGCGCGATCGTGAGCGCGCTCACCGCCGCCGCGACGGCCACCAGGGCGATCCGGCGCCGCCAGGCGAGTTCACGGGCCGTCGCGACGAGTGGCACCACCAGCACCACGGCGAGCAGCGCCAGTTCCGCTCGCGCGAGCATCACCGCCGCGAGGGCCACTCCGAGCCAGGCGGCGTCGGCGGCTCCCCGCCGGTCTCGGAACCGGTAGGCGGCAAGGGTGATCCACGCGCAGGTGAGGATCCCGGTCGTCTCCGACATCAACAGCGGGTCGTTGAGCCACATGCCTGGATAGACAGCGGCGATCCCGGCCGCCACCAGTCCGGTCACGGGGCCGGCGATCCGCCGCCCGGCGAGGGCGACGAGCACGATCGACAGCACGCCGAGCAGGCACGAGAACAGCTGGTGGGACAGGAAGCTGGTGAATCCGAGCACCGACGGCACGGCCAGCAGCACGCTGGTCAGCGGGGGGTGCTGGGCGTCGGGGACGTAGCGGCCGGACAGGGCGAGTTCGTAGGGGTCGGGCCAGCCCCGGCCGTCGGCGAAGAGGTTCGCCGCCTCGTGGTAGTAGTACGGGTCTCCCTGCACGACCGCCGGATGCAGCCAGTGGAACAGGTAGAACAGGCGGACGGCGAGACCGAGCAGCCCGATCGCGGCCAGCCACAGGTGCCAGCGCACGAGCCGCGCCCGCCCCAGCACCACGGAGAATCCCGACATCACGGGGAATCCCGGCGTGGGGTGGCCCGCGGGCACCGTCGGCGCTGGGGCCACCATCCGGGGGAGCCCCGCCGTGGTCTCAGACACGCGCGGAAGGTACCAATGTCCCGATAGCGGCTCGACACCGCGTCCGCCGCGACAGCGGTGAGCACACCGTGCGTGCGTCCTCCCACGCCGCTGCGATTAGCCTTGCCTGTCGTATGTCCTGGCGAGGTCGCAGCCGACGCAACCCCCGGCCACGAGGAGGGAACGAGGCTGACCAGCAACGACGCCGACACCTTCCCGCTCGCCTCCGGTGGGCGCCACCGCCGGGTGGCACCCGGGCCGGAGCCCACCGACACCACCCCGATCAATACCCGCCTGGGCGGGACGCGACCGGCGCCCGAGGCCACCCGGAGACCGGCTGGACCTCCCCGCCGGTCTCCCGGGACGGCGACGGCGCCCGGGGCGAGAACCCGGGCCGGCACCCGGCCGCGGACCGGCACACGCGAGGCGACGGGGCCGCAGCGGGTCGAGGAGGATCTCGACGCCACCGGGCCCGTGCTCGCGCCGCTCGGGCACTCCCCCGCGCTCGACGGCCTGCGCGCACTCGCGGTCACGGCCGTCATCGCGTATCACGCCGGCGTCTCCTGGATGCCCGGCGGCCTGCTCGGCGTCGACACCTTCTTCGTCCTCTCCGGGTTCCTCATCACCGGCCTACTGATCGCCGAGTACCGCTACAACCGGCGCATCGACCTTCGCACCTTCTGGATCCGCCGGTCCCGCCGCCTGATACCGGCGCTGCTGCTGCTCCTGCTCGGGGTGGCGGCCTACGCCCGCTGGATCGCCTCCCCCGGCGACGTGGGAACCCTGCGGCTGGACGCGCTCTCCACGCTGCTCTATGTCGCAAACTGGCGTTTCGCGCTGTCCGACCAGAGCTACTTCGACCACTTCTCGGCTCCGTCGCCGCTGCTGCACACCTGGTCGCTGTCCGTTGAGGAGCAGTTCTACGTCCTGTGGCCGCTGATCGTCTACCTGCTGATGCGGCACAGCGCGAAGACTGTGGACCGCTGGCGCCGGCAACGCCAGAAGGCCCAGTCGCTCGCGCTCACGGTCGCGGTCCTCGGCGCCGAGGCCTCCGCGCTGGTGGGCCTCGCCCTGCTCGTGGTCGGGACGGACCCCTCCCGGATCTACTACGGCACCGACAGCCGCGCCCAGGCCCTGCTAGCCGGGGCCGCCCTCGCCGTCTGGCGGGCCCAGCGGACGACCCCGATCTCCGCCCGGGCCCGGTCGGTCATGTCGGTCGTCGGCTGTGTCGCCACGGCTGCGATGATCCTCATCTGGACAACGGTGAGCGGGGAGAGCCGCGGACTCTACGCCGGCGGCTTCCTCGGGGTCGCGATCATCGTGATGCTGCTGGTCGCCTCGCTCGTGGAGGCGCCCCGGGGCCCGGTGGCGAGGGTGCTGGCCACCGCCCCGCTGACCTTCGTCGGCCGCATCTCGTACGGCCTGTACCTGTGGCACTGGCCGATCTTCCTCACGCTGACGGCCACCCGCACCGGGACGAGCGGCCTGGTCCTGCTGGGGCTCCGCCTCGCCGCCACGCTGGCGATCACCCTGGCCTCATTCCACCTCGTGGAGAACCCGATCCGGCGGGGCAAAGTACGCTTCCCCGTCCCGCGGGTGACGGTGCCCGCCGCCCTGGGTGGAGTGCTCGCGGTGATCCTGCTGGCGACCGCCGGGACGTCGGCGTCGGTGCGCACTCCCGCGGACCTGGAGGCGTTGGCGCGGCGGGCGGCGACCTCCCCACAACCGGCCGTCGCCGTCAAGGCCGGCGGGAACGCCCCGATCAAGGTCCTGCTAGGCGGCGACTCGGTGGCTCTCACCCTGGGGTTCAGCGACTTCTCCTCGAGGGCCGCCCAGCAGGGTATGGAGATCCACGACTTCTCCAAGCTGGGGTGCGGCGTCGCCCGGGGGGTGCAGCGGCGCATCCTCGGCAGCGCCGGTCCCACCACCGACGGATGCGACCAGTGGCCGCAGCGGTTCGCCCAACGGGTGAACGAGGTCAACCCCGCACTCGCGATCCTGCTGGTCGGTCGCTGGGAGATCACCGACCAGGTGCGGGACGGCCGGTGGACGCACATCGGCGATCCGGGGTTCGACGCCTACCTCGGCCGGGAACTCGACCTCGCCATCGACACACTCGGTGCCAAGGGTGCCAAGGTGGTGCTCCTGACGACCCCGGTGTTCAAGCCGACCGAAGCGCCGAACGGCGGCATCTACCCGGAGACGAAGGCCGAACGGGTGGTGCGGTTCAACGCGCTGCTGCGGGCCGCGGCGGCCCGCCATCCCGGCGTCACCGTGATCGACATCGCGTCGATTCTCACTCCGGGTGACAAGTACGTCGACGAACTGGACGGTGTCCGGCTACGCGACGACGACGGTGTGCACATCTCCAATGGCGGTGCCCGACGGATCGGTGCCGCGATCATTCCCCAGCTTCTCCGGATCGCCCGGGGACCAGCGGCCGCCGCACCCGCGCCGACCACGCCGACCACGGGAGCGGGACCCGGCTGACCCACCCGCTTTACCCGACGCTAACCTTCCGCCCAGTACCGGGCGGTCTACAGG
>NZ_CDWWEW010000348.1:0-5478 GCF_977966315.1 Frankia sp. CeRuru1 | reverse complement strand
GAGCGGGCCGGGTCAGTTCTCCTCGGGCCCGAAGGGATCATCGAGAAAATCGAGGAACGAGCTGTCCAGGCGACCGGGACCAAGATCGCCTTGATCAACGACGTCCCGGCGATCCGGGCTTTCCCGCAGCGACCGGGCGGTATCGTCCCGCAGGCCAATCATGAAGTCCTCGGCGAGGCGCACCTGTTCCTGCAGGGATGCGAGCTTCTCCTCGGCCAGGGTAACCCAGGTTCTCAGCCGTTCCCGCAGTTCCCTGCGATGATCTGGGGCAAGATCGGGCTGGCCGATCCGCTCACGCAATGTGATGAGAGACCGCATCTCCTCGAGCGTGAACCCCAGCGGTTTCATCTTCTTGATGAGGAAAAAACGGTCGAGTGCGTCGTCGTCGTACAGCGGGAAACCACCCGATGTGTGGCCTACCGGCGCGAGCAGGCCGGCATCCTCGTAGAAGCGGGCGGTACGCAGGGACAAGGTCACCAGGGTGGCAACGTCACCGATCCGGTAGCGGCCGTCACAGGCATCGGCGGAAGACCCGGCGCTGCTGGTTATGGACAATTCAACCCTTATCACGTGAGCATGACGACTGGTATTCGAGCGTCAAGCGTCTCTAGTATCGGCCACCCACAGCTACACAGGACCGGTAAAGATCTGGTAATCCATGGCCGACGCCGACCGTGACGTCGGTCACCAACCGACTCCGGTTGCTCCACAGGAGCCCAAGCGCCGGCCGCCACCCCGGATCCCGGTCACCCCGGCGAACCGGGGGGCTCCCACAAAATAGATAGCTTTGCAAAACGGATGGCCTTGGCGCAGCGAAGGACCCGGGCGGGCGAGACAACCTGAACGAACCGGGCATCCGGGTAACATCGGATATCTTGCCGGGATCGGACGATCCCGACGGCTCCGACCTCGGGACACGGGCCCCCATCATGGCGGTTCCGGCACCCATCTCGGACGAGGTGACCATGGATTCACGAGTCCGTCATACCGTCCGGTCCGCATCACCGTGCAGGCCGATGACGAAGTCCTCCGCGACTCCCGCCTGCTGCCGCAGGGTGGCCAGCTTCTCCTCAGCCAGCACGACCCAGGTATGCAGCCGCTCACGCAGTTCGGTCCGCCGACTCTCGGAGATCGTCGAATCCGACAGCTCGTCCCGCACCGACAACAGCGACCGCATCTCCTCCAAGGTGAACCCCAGCGACTTCATCTTCTTGATGACGAGCAGTCGATCGACGGCCTCGTCGTCGTACAGGCGGAAGCCACCCGGCGTACGTCCAGCGGGAGTAAGCAGTCCGGCTTCCTCGTAGTACCGGACCGCGCGCAGCGAAAGCCCGACCCGCTCGGCAACCCCACCTATCTGACGGGTGTTTCCGCGGGCCGCGCGGAACGCGGAACGATCACGACGCGTCGTGGACACCGTAACCCTTACGTTCGTGCCTCGAAGACTCGGGCTAAAATAGTTGGAACTTGACTCTACGGCCTGTCTTCCGGGGACTTGAACGGAGTCTGCAACGAGGCCCCGAACACCACACCGCCACCCCGCGGACACACTGGAAGAACAATATCCGCCCACGGTAACATCCACGGCAACAGTCACTCCGGCGACGTGGACCCCTGGCGAGGCCGCGGGCAGGGTGGGGCCCGGCCCGGGTCGCCCACGTCACCCCACGTCACGGGGGCCGATCGGTCGACGCCGGGATCGTGAACCGGCAGGCTCAGTGCGGACCCCGTCGCTTCGCGCCAGGGGCGGTGGGACATCGGCGGACAAGCCCCGATCGCGGGCCGGCAGAACGAGGAGACGGCTGTGCTGACCAGGATCGACCACGTCGGGATCGCGGTGGCTTCCCTCACCGAGGCCATCCCCCGCTATGAGGAGGCATTCGGTCTTAAGGTCGTGCACCAGGAGGAGAACGAGCGCCAGGGGGTGCGCGAGGCGATGCTGCTGGTCCACAGCGGCAAGACCGGGAACTCCTACGTCCAACTGCTAGAACCGCTGCGCGAGGACAGCCCAATCGGGAAGTTCCTGGCCAAGCGGGGGCCGGGCATCCACCACATCGCCTACGGCGTCGCCGACATCGACAGCGCCCTCGCGGCCCTGACCACGACCGGATTCGATCTGGTCAACAAGACTCCGGTGCACGGCACCGCCGGCAGCCGGATCGCGTTCATCCATCCCAAGGGCCTCGGAGGCGTGCTCACCGAACTCGTCGAGGCCGCCGAGGGGCACTGAGCCGGGCCGGACGGCCCCGCGTTGCCGCCATCCCCTGTCCGGCCCCTGTTCGGGCGGGGCAGCGAAGGCGCGGGGCGACGAATCCCCGGCGGCGCACCCGGCGACTCCCCGGCGGCTGCCCCGGCCCATGGCGGATCATGGACCGGGGATCATCGGTCGCGGATCAGCGGTCGCGGATCAGCGGCGGCTTCTCGCGGCGGACACGTTCGCGGTCGGGACCGGATCGAGCGGGACCACCGATGAACCGTTCCACTGGTAACGCACGGTCGCACCACCCGCCGTCGGGCAGCACATCGGATCGCTTGGCCGGTAGAGGTCGTACTGCAGGGCGACGACCCGGTCGGTGGACCAGATCCAGCGGATCGTGGCGCTCGGCTGCGGCAAGTCGTAGCCGACGAACCGGCCACGGTGGAAGAAGAACGCCCGCTGCGGATGCCCGTCCCCGGATGTCGACAGCAGTCCGACGATCACGCTGAGATCGTTGCTCCGGTCATAACCACCGAGGACGATCGGCGTGTACCCCGCCGATCGAACCAACGCCGCGGCGTTGGCGATGCTCAGCGCCGGGGTGCCGGATGTGGACGAGACAGCGGAGGCTGTCCCGGCGATCCCGCCCATCAGGGTAAGCGTACCGATCATCACTGAAACGGCAAGTCCGCGACGTAGCGCCATGAGACCTCCCAGGTTCCGTGCTGACCCGACCCAACCTAGATGCCCTCTTCGGTGGGCGCCGACCAGCTAGGGGGTATGGCCGGTATGTCGCCCGATTCGGACCGGTCCGCCCCCCGGCCGGCGGATCCGGCAGGCTCCACACCGGAACGGGCGGGAAGCCGTGCCGTCGGGGGCCACTGTCGGGGGGCACTACTGTTGGTGGGTGGCGTATCCGCCGGAACCCTGGGAGCTGCGCGGTACGATGGTCATCTCCGTCTGGTTCGTGCCCCGCGCGGCGCTGGCCGGCGCCCCTCCCCGGGCGGTGACCGTTCTCGGCCGGGTCCCGGTGGCCACCGCCTGGGTTCGCTACGATCCGCGTGGCGTCCTCGCCTACCGTGAGGTCATGGCCGCCTTGCTGGTATGGCACAGGCGGCACCTGCACGTGACGGTCCCGCATATCTGGGTGGACAGCCCGGCGTCCCAGGTCGGCGGTCGCGCCCTGTGGGGGATTCCCAAGGAACTGGCCGTCTTCACCGAACGACCGGGCACGTCCACACGACCGGAAACGGCCCGGGACGCCGGCGGCACCCACCTGCACGCCCGGGACGCCACCGGGACAGACGCCACCAGGACAGACGCCACCAGGACAATCGTCGCCGCGGCGGTAAGCCGGGGACAGCGGCTGCCGGGCAGGTGGCCGGTCCGCTTCCGCGTGGTGCAGGATCTCGACGGTCAGCCCCGGGTGAGCCCGGTGCGGCTGGCCGGGCGGCTCGCCCTGCACCGGTCACGATGGGACCCGGCGGCGGAGGGTCCGCTGGGTTTCCTCACCGGGCTCCGGCCTCGGCTCACCGTCCGCCTGGACGACTTCCGGATGATTTTCGGAGCCGGAGCCGGAGCCGGAGCCGGAGCCGGCCGGGACGGAATCCCTCGTCCGGCCCGGCGTGCCCGCCGAGGGGCCTGTCGAGAGGCCCAGCCGCCCCGCCGACCGGCCTGACCCGCCCGGCCACCCGGCCGGCCCAGCCGCCGCCGTGCCGGAGCCGCGCCGCCACCGCTGTGACGGCGAGCGCACCCGGCGCCCGGCGGAAGGTGGTCAGGGTCGCTCCCGGCATGTGCATCCGCAGGGTGGCGACCGAGCGGGGGCGGACGAACTCGCGCAGCCCCTCCGCGCCGTGCACCCGGCCGAACCCGCTCTCGCCGCTGCCCCCGAAGGGCAGGGCGGGCATCCCGGCAAACGCCAGCACCGCGTTGACGGACACCATCCCGGCGTCGAGCCGGCTGGCGATCTCGTCTCCCCGGGACCGGGAGAAGACCGTCGCACCGAGCGCGTACGGGGTGCCGTTGGCCAGCGTGACGGCCTCGTCGACGTCGACGACGGTCCGGACGGTGGCGACCGGCCCGAACGTCTCCTCCTGCACGGCGGGGCTGCCCTCCGGCACGTCGACCAGCACGACCGGTTCGATGAAGGTGTCCCCCACCGACTCCGTCCCGCCGATCAGGGCGGTCGCGCCGCGGGCCAGCGCGTCGGCCACGTGGCGGCGCACGATCGCCGCCTGGCCGGGCATCGTCATCGGACCGTAGGATGCGTCCCGGTCGGCGCCGGGACGAACCCCGTCGAGCTCGCGGCGCAGTGCGGCGAGGAAGGGCGCGGCGACCGCCTCGGTCACGTAGATCCGCTCGACCCCGGCACAGGTCTGCCCGCCATTGGACATCGCTCCCCAGACCGCTGCCCGCGCGGCGGCGGCCACGTCAGCGTCGTCGGCGACGATCAGCGGGTCCTTGCCGCCGCATTCGATCACCACCGGGACGAGGGACGACGCGCAGGCCGCCATGACCAGGCGGCCGGTCGCGGGCGAGCCGGTAAAGGCGATCTTGTCGACCCCGGCGGTACACAGGGCGGCACCGGTCGGACCGAAGCCGGTGACCATGGTCAGGACCCCGGCCGGCGCGTCCGGATTCGCCGCGGCGAACGCCGCGACCAGGTACGCGCCCACCGCCGGGGTGTACTCGCTGGGCTTGAAGACCACCGTGTTACCGGCTGCCAGGGCATACACGATCGAACCGCTCGGGGTGAACAGCGGGTAGTTCCACGGCCCGATCACCCCGACGACCCCGAACGGGCGGTACTCGATCCGTCCGGTGTGGTTCGCCAGGAACGGGCCGGGCGACACCCGACGGGTCCGCAGCACGCGGGCGGCGTTGCGGGCCGCCCAGCGGATGTGTTCCAGCGTCAGCAGCAGCTCGATGCGGGCATCGGCGGCGGTCTTGCCGTTCTCGGCGTGCAGGAGGTCGATCAGCTCGGTCTCGTGGCGGACGAGGTGCGCCGCCCAGCGCAGCAGATAGTCGCGCCGCCGTGCCGCCGTGAGCCCCGCCCACCAGCCCGCCGCCGACCGGGCGGCCGCCACGGCCGCCCGCACCTGGGTCGGCTCCATCACCGGGAAGCTCGCGACCACCGCGCCGGTGGCCGGATCCGTCGACAGGAGCGTCCCGATGCCGGCCTCCGGGCCGACCGCGCCAGTCACCCCGGTCTCCCGATTCGCCACGGTCTCCGGATTTGTCGGGTTCGTCGGGTTCTCCGAGGTCGTCGGGTTCTCCGAGGT
>NZ_CDWWEW010000347.1:0-5479 GCF_977966315.1 Frankia sp. CeRuru1 | reverse complement strand
CGCCCGCCCCGGCCGGCCCGCCGGCGCTGGTCAGCGGGGACGCCGGGCCGGGCGAGGCGGCGACCGGGGTGCTCACACCCCCGCCGATCGTCGCCCGGCTCGCCGACTGGGGCGGTGAGATCCGGCGGTTCAACCAGGCGTTCGTGGCCCGGACGCCGGCCGGCGCCGACGAGGCGGCCCTGCGGGCCGCGGTCGGCGCGCTGGTCGCGCACCACGACGCCCTGCGGGCCCGGCTGCTGCGGCCCGCGCCGAGCGTGTGGCTGCTCCAGATCGACCCGGCCGGCGACGGCCCGACCGACCCCGAGCTCCTGACCCGGATCGATGTCGCCGGGCTCGGCCCGGCCGCGCTGCGCGCGATGATCGCCGCCGCCTCCGGTTCGGCCGCCGGGCGCCTCGACCCCGACACCGGGACGACGTTGCGCGCGGTCTGGCTCGACGCCGGTCCCACCGAACCGGGCCGGCTGGTGATGGTGGCCCACCACCTCGTCGTGGACGGCGTGTCCTGGCGGATCCTGCTGGCCGACCTCGAGGCGGCCTACGCGGCGGCCCGGGCTGGCCGGCGGCCGGCGCTCGAGCCGGTCGGCACCTCACTGCGCGCCTTCAGCCAGGTGGTCGCCAAACACGCAACCGCCCCGGCCCGCCTCGGCGAGCTGGCCTACTGGCTGGAGACGCTCGCCCCGGGCGCGCGTCCCTTCCCCGAGCCGCCCGGACCGGTCGCCGAAGCCGCCGGGCCCCCGCTCGGCCCAGCGGCCGTCGGCACTGTGGCCGACACCGGGCGACTGGTCGTCGAGCTGCCGGCGGCGGCCACGACCGCCCTGCTCACCGGCGTCCCGGCGGCGACCGGCGCCGAGGTCACCGACGTCCTGCTGGCCGGCTTGCGCATGGCGATCCGGCCCGCCCCGGCGGACGGCGACGGCGACCTCCTGGTCGATCTCGAGCGCCACGGCCGCGAGGAGATCGCCCCCGGACTGGACCTCGCCCGCACCGTCGGCTGGTTCACCAGCATCGCGCCGGTCCGGCTCGCGCCGCCCCGGGCCGGCGCCGGCGCGACGCTGACCGAGGTGACGGCCCGCCTGCGGGCCACGCCCGAGCGCGGCATCGGCTTCGGCCTGCTCCGCTACGCCAACCCGCTCGCCGGCCCGGCCCTGGCCCGGGCCGGACAGCCCCAGGTGCTGTTCAACTACCTCGGTCGCTTCGGCGCCGACCGCCGGGCCGACTGGGGGCCGGCCGAGGAGTTCGACGCGCTGGCCGCCGAGCCCGACCCCGGCCTGGGCGTCGGTTATCCACTGACCATCGATGTGGTCAGCGTCGAGACCGCCCAGACGTCCTCGACCGGCGCCGGGCCGGTGCTGCGCGCGACGCTCACCTACCTGACCACCGTGCTGGCGGCGGACGAGGCCGCGCGCATCGCCGACGGCTTCCTCGACGCGCTGGGGGAGCTGGCCTCGCTGGCGCCGGCCGGCGGTCCCGGTTCCGGCCCCGCCGCGCTCGGCCAGCCGGTCGAGCTCATCGCGCTCCCGCCGGCCGAGGCGGACCGGATCGCGCGCACCTTCCCGGCGCCGGTTGAGGACGTCTGGCCGCTCTCGCCGCTCCAGGAGGGCCTGTACTTCCACTCGGCGCTCGACGCGACCAGCGACGCCTACACCGCCCAGTTCTCGTTGGACTTCGACCATCGGCTCGACGCCGGCCGGCTGCGCCGGGCCTGCGCGACCTTCATGGCCCGCAACCCGACCCTGCGCGCCGGCTTCCTCAGCGACGGCCTGTCCCGCCCGACGCAGGTCATCGCGCGCGACCTGCCCGCCCCGGTCGAGGAGATCGATCTGTCCGGACTGGCCGAGCCCGAGCGGTCGGCGGCGGCCGAGCGGATCGCCGCCGCCGACCGGGCCCGCCCGTTCGACGTGGCGCGGCCGCCACTGTTCCGGCTGATCCTGATCCACCTGGCCGAGGGGCGGTCCCGGCTAGTGATCAACCGCCAGGTGCTGCTGTGGGACGGCTGGTCGGGCGCGCTCGTCGTCGAGGGCCTGCTCGAGCTGTACGCCGCCGGGGGCGGCGAGCCGGGGACTGAGTGGGCGGAAGAGCCGGCGTCGACCCCGCCCGCGCCGCGCGGTTCGTACCGCGACTACCTGCTCTGGCTGCGCGAGCGGGACACCGCCGCCGCCGAGCGGGTCTGGCGCTCGGCCCTGGCCGACCTGGCGAGCCCGACGCTGGTGGTGCCGGCGGCGCGGGGCCTGCCGCCGGTCGCCCCGGCCCGGATCACGGCCGAGCTGCCGGCGGCGACGGCGGCCGCCGCGCGGGCCGCCGCCCGCGCCCACGGCGTCACCCTGAACACGATCTTCAACGCGGCGCTCGCGATGGTGCTGGCGGCGACGACCGGTACGGACGACGTCGTGTTCGGCACGACCGTCGCCGGCCGTCCGACCGAGCTCGACGGCATTGACGAGGTCGTCGGGCTGTTCCTGAACACCGTCCCGGTCCGGGTCCGGCTCGATCCGCGCGAGACCGTCGGCGACCTGCTGCGGCGGGTCGCCGAGGCGCGGCTCGACCTGCTCGACCATGAGTATCTGGGCCTCGGTGACATCCAGCGGGCCAGCGGCCACCCGGTGCTGTTCGACACGCTCTACGTCCTGCAGAACTTCATCGACGAGGTGGCGAACGAGGCGACCAGCGCCCGCCACGGGATCATCGGCGGCAGCAGCCTCGACCACACCCACTACCCGCTGACGTTCGTGCTGTTCCCCGGGTCCCGGATCACCGCGCGGCTGGAATACCGGGCGGACGTGGTCGCGGCGGAGCGGGCCGAGGCGCTGTTCGCCCGTCTCCTGGCCATGGTCGGCTCGCTGGCCGGTCACCTCGACGCGCCGGTGGGCTCTCTCGACCCGCTGCTGCCGGCCGAGCGGGCCCGGCTGGACCAGGTCTCGGCCCCGGCGCTGCCGATCGGCACGGACACCGTCGCCGACCTGCTCGCCGCGCGGGCCGCGCGGACCGGCGAGGCGGTCGCGCTGGTCCGCGGCGAGCAGCGGCTGACCTACCGCGACCTGGACGAGCGGGTGAACCGGCTGGCGCGGCTACTGATCGCGCACGGCGCCGGCCCGGAGACGGTGGTGGCGCTCGGGCTCGGCCGGACGGTCGACATGGTCGTCGCCCTGTTCGCCGTCCTGCGCACCGGCGCCGCCTACCTGCCGCTCGAGCTGGACCATCCGCCGGCGCGCCTGATGGAGATGGTGGCCGACGGGCGAGCCGCGCTGCTGGTCACGACCCGGGCCACCGGCCGCTACCTGGCCGGCGGCCCGGACGCCCCCAGCCCGTCGGGCGCCGCCGGCGCGTCTGGCGGCCCGACCTGGCTCGCGCTGGACGAGCGGGCCGTCGCCGCCGAGCTGGCCGCCACCCCGGCCGGCCCGCTGACGGGCGCCGAGCTCGGCGCCTTCGCCCGCGACCGCGCGGACCGGCTCGACCACCCGGCCTACGTCATCTACACGTCCGGTTCGACCGGCCGGCCCAAGGGCGTCGTCACGCCCTACCGCGGGCTGACGAACATGTGGCTCAACCACCGGGACGAGATCTTCACCCCGACGGTGGCGGCGGCCGGCGGGCGGCGCCTGCGGATCGCGCACACCGTCTCCTTCGCCTTCGACATGTCGTGGGAGGAGCTGCTCTGGCTCGTCGAGGGCCACGAGGTGCACATCTGTGACGAGAACCTGCGCCGGGACGCCGAGGGGCTGGTCGCCTACTGCGACCGCCACCGGATCGACGTCGTCAACGTCACCCCGACTTACGCGGCCCACCTGTTCGAAGCCGGCCTGCTGGAGCGGACCGGCCCGGCCGGCGAGGCCGGGCCGGCCACCGGCGGCGACCACGCGGACGGGCACCGGCCGGCCCTGGTCATGCTGGGCGGGGAAGCCGTGCCCGACTCCGTCTGGACCCGGCTGCGGACCACCGACGGGACGGCCGGCTACAACCTGTACGGGCCGACCGAGTACACGATCAACACCCTCGGGGCCGCGACGGCCGACAGCCCGACGCCGACCGTCGGGCGGCCGATCCGCAACACCTCCGTCTACGTGCTCGACCGCTGGCTGCGCCCGGCCCCGGACGGCGTCGCCGGCGAGCTGTACATAGCTGGCGACGGCCTGGCCCGGGGCTACCTCGACCAGCCCGGTCTGACCGCGGCCCGCTTCGTGGCCGACCCGGTCCGGCCGGGCGGGCGGATGTACCGCACCGGCGACCTGGTGGCCCGCCGCCCCGACGGCAACCTCGACTTCCTCGGCCGCACCGACGACCAGGTGAAGATCCGCGGCCACCGGATCGAGCTCGGCGAGGTCACCGCCGCCCTCGACGGCCACGAGGCGGTCAGCCAGTCCGCCATGATCGCGGCGGCCGACCCGGCGACGCCGGGCGCGAAGCGCCTCGTCGCCTACGTCGTGCCGGCCGAGCCCTCGCCCGCCGAGGCGGCCGCGATCGAGGCCGACCAGGTCGGCGAGTGGCGTCAGATCTACAGCGACGAGTACGAGCGGATCCCGACCGCCGCGCTCGTCGAGGACTTCGCCGGCTGGGACTCCAGCTACGACGGGCAGCCGATCCCGCTCGAGCACATGCGGGAGTGGCGGGCGGCCACCCTCGACCGCATCCGGGCACTCGCGCCCCGGCGGGTGCTGGAGATCGGCGTCGGCACCGGCCTGCTGCTCGGCCCGCTCGCGCCCGAGTGCGAGGCGTACTGGGGCACGGACTTCGCCGCCCCCGTCATCGCGAAGCTGCGGGCCGAGCTGGCCACCGACCCGGACCGCTTCGGGCGGGTCGAGCTGCGCCACCAAGCGGCCCACCTGACCGACGGGCTGCCCACCGGCTTCTTCGACACGGTCGTCGTCAACTCGGTGATCCAGTACTTCCCGAGCGCCGGCTACCTGGCCTCGGTGCTGCGGGGCGCGCTCGACCTGCTGGCCCCGGGCGGCTCGCTGTTCGTCGGCGACGTCCGGGACCTGGGCCGGTTGCGCGCCTTCCACAGCGCGGTCGAGCTGGCCCGCCCCGGCCCGCGGCCCGGGCCCGACCCGGCTCGGCTCGCGGCCGCCGTCGACCGGCGCCTCCTGCTGGAGAAGGAGCTGGTGGTCTCGCCGGCGTTCTTCCTGGACCTGGCGGCCCAGGCCGATCTCGAGGTGTCGGTCCGGGTCAAGCGGGGGCGCCACCGCGACGAGCTGACCCGGCACCGCTACGACGTGGTGCTGCGCCGACCCGCCCCGGTCGACGGCGCCCGGGCGGTGGACCCGCTCACCCCGGCCTGGGACGTTCTGGCCTGGGACGTCGACGTGGACAGCGTGGAGGCACTCGGCGCGCTGCTCCGGGGCCGCCTGCCGGAGCGGGTCCGTCTGACCGCGATCCCGGACGCCCGGATCGCCGCCGAACTCGCCGCGGCCGGGCTTTGCACTGAGGCCGGCGAGGCGGCCGCCGTCGACCCCCACGACGTATACGCGCTGGCCGATGCCCTGGG
>NZ_CDWWEW010000346.1:0-5497 GCF_977966315.1 Frankia sp. CeRuru1 | reverse complement strand
CCCCCCACCCGGTGCCGCCCCGGCTGATCTCGCCGTCGTCGGCGTCCGACCGTGCGGTGCCCGCGATGTCCAGATGCGCCCAGGGCCGCCGGCCCGCAAACTCCCGCAGGAACAGCGCCGCGGTGATGGAACCGCCCCCGACGTCCAGCGCCCGGCCGATGTTGGCGAGGTCCGCCACCGGCGAGTCGATCGCCGCCCGGTACTCCTCCACCAACGGCAGCCGCCACACCCGTTCCCCGGCGCTGTCCGCCGCGGCGGACAGCGCCGCCGCCAGCTGGTCGTCCGAGCTGAACAGCCCGGCGGTGCGCCGGCCGAGCGCCACGGCGATCGCTCCGGTCAGCGTGGCGAGGTCGACGATGACATCCGCGTCAAGCGCGCCCGCGGCGTAGGCGAGGCCGTCCGCCAGCACCAGGCGACCCTCGGCGTCGGTGTTCAGTACCTCCACCGTGGTCCCGCCCCAGCAGGTGATGACGTCGCCGGGACGCATGGCAGTCGCACCGATCATGTTCTCCGCCAGGCAGAGCAGACCGGTGACGCGCCCGGGCACGTTCAACGCCGGCAACGCGGTCATCGCCCCGAGCACCGCCGCCGCGCCCGCCATATCAGTCTTCATGCCGGCCATCGGGACGGCCGGCTTCAGGGAGAGCCCACCCGAGTCGAAGGTGATTCCCTTCCCGACCAGGACCCGGTGACCATCGGTGAAGCGGCCCGCCGACGAACCATCCGGCCCTGCCGACCCGGCGGATCCCGCCAACCCGGCCTCGCCAGAAGTCCGCGGTGGCCCGTGATATTCGA
Organism: Frankia sp. CeRuru1; assembly: GCF_977966315.1. Lineage (NCBI taxonomy): Bacteria > Bacillati > Actinomycetota > Actinomycetes > Frankiales > Frankiaceae > Frankia > Frankia sp. CeRuru1. Next base: position 4,702 of record NZ_CDWWEW010000346.1, on the reverse strand, counting down.
GTTTGACCAGGTAGGGCGGCCGAGGGGAACCCTCACCGACGGCGCACAACCCCCCGAAGCCCTGCGCCGAAAGATCGCCGGGGCCGAGCAGGGTCGCGTCGAGACCCGCCGACGCGGCGATGCGCACGGCACGGTTCGCCAGCCACTCGGGTGACTTCACCAGACTCGGCATGTTGACCAGATCGCGGGCGATGTATACCCCGGTGGCCACCGCCCGCGCGGCGTCGACCGCGGCCGCCGCCCCAGGCTCGTCCGCCCGACCGGTGAGCACGATAACGTCGCCGGGCACGCCGTTCTCCGGCCCGGGCCGGCCAGCCGGGTCGGGCACTCCGCCAGCCGGGTCGAGCACTCCAGCGGCCCGGTAGGCGCCTAGCGCCAGGCCTTCGGTGAAGGCCCGCAGGCCCGGATCGCCGGGCTCCGCCACCACCGCGAGCCGGTCCGGTGCCCCGGCGCGGCGGGCGAGCGCGGCGCCCGCGGCCCGCCAGTCACCCGGTTGACCGGCGCCGATGCCGACCACGAGCAGCCGGGTCGGCCGAGCCGTCCGGGCCAACGGCACCACCAGCACCGAACCCGCATCGCCGCGCAGGGACTCGGACTCGACCAGCAGCGCGAGATCCAGTCCTAGATCGGCACCGACGCCGCGGGCAGTCTCATCGAACACGGGTCCGTTCTCGGACGACGCGAGGACCAGGGCGACGGTCGCGGGCTCGACGCCGGCGACGGTGGCGGACCGTAGGGTGACGCTGAGCGGAAGCCTGATGAGCCCGTCGATCGCCGGGCCTGGCGCGGAATCAACGATGCTCATGCCGGCCTTCTCGCCGGGACAGCCGGACTCGCCGGGACCGCCGGACCACGACGGGACCCGGCTGCCGCGGGACAGGCGCGAGGACAGCGCACACGGACGGACACACGGACGGTTAACCGACCGCGGTCTTCAGGGCATCCCCCAGCGCACTCGCCTCGTCGGCGGTGAGTTCCACGACGAGCCGACCGCCCCCCTCCAGCGGGACACGCATGACGATGCCGCGCCCCTCCTTGGTCACCTCGAGCGGACCGTCACCCGTCCGCGGCTTCATGGCCGCCATCGGTGCACCTCTTCCTGCCGTCGGACCTGCATCTGACGACGATTATCCCGTAGACCGGACCGCAAACCGAAACACGTCTCTGCGCGGCATCACAACAGTCGCCCGCCGCAACATCGAGAGGTGGGCATCGATGTTGACGGCGGCGCCTGTACGTGTCCCTGCGTAGGCCAGATCGACCGGCTACCAACAGTCGATTGTAATGCCACAGACAGTCGGCGGATGCCACGGACAGTCGGCGGATGCCACGGACAGTCGGCGGCGATCACTCGTCGATCTGTGGCGAGCGAGTAACCCGATGCCCGTCCGGCGATGGCGCGGTGTCGACGCGCGCGAACGCGGCCAGCCGGACCAGCTCCTCGTCCCGCCGGGCCAGCTCCTCGTCCCGCCAGGCCAGCTCGTCGGCCAGCCGAAGCAGGACGGCGTCAACCTCGGCCATCCGGTAACCACGCAGCGCCATCCCGAACCGCGTGCGGGCAATGTCACCGGCTGTTACCGTACCGACAGGTAGTCCGGTGGGAGCGCCGTCCGGCGGCGCCGGGGCGAGCCGATCGAAGCGACCGACGGCCAGCGCGGCCACCGCGAAGACGACGGCGGCCACGATCACAATTTCGATGACGAGCACCACGCATCCGATCGTGCCACGGCCCGCCGATCGCGGTAATTCTGGCAGGCTGGCCCGGTGCATGCCGACGCTGCCCACCCGGCCCCGCTACGGCGGGATCCGCTACGACTGGGTCCGCGGACCTTCGAGCCGACCGAGCTGATCGTGATGGCGATCGTCAACCGCACCCCGGACTCCTTCTTCGACCGCGGGGCGACGTACGGTGCGGCCGAGGCGTTGGCTGCGGTCGACCGTGCGGTCGACGAGGGGGCGGGGATCATCGACATCGGCGGGGTGAAGGCCGCGCCCGGCGGCGAGGTGAGTGCGACCGAGGAGCTGCGCCGCGTGGGTGGCTTCGTCGCCGAGGTCCGGGCCCGCCACCCCCGGCTGGTCATCAGCGTCGACACCTGGCGCGCGCAGGTCGGACGGGTCGTCGCGTGTGAGGGCGCCGACCTGCTCAACGATGCCTGGGGCGGGGTGGACCCGGCGCTCGCCGAGGTCGCGGCCGAGTTCGACGCCGGTCTGGTCTGCACCCACGCCGGCCATCTGCCGCCGCGCACCCGGCCGCACCGGATGGTCTACGACGACGTGGTCGCCGACATCGTCGCCACCACGGTGGGGCTCGCCGAGCGGGCGGTGTCGCTCGGGGTCCGGCCGGATGCGATCCTCGTCGATCCCGGGCACGACTTCGGCAAGAACAGCCGCCACTCCCTCGAGGCCACCCGCCGGCTGCCGGAACTGGTCGCCACCGGGTGGCCGGTGCTCGTCGCGCTGTCGAACAAGGACTTCGTCGGGGAGACCCTGGACACTGGCATCGACGAACGCCTGGAGGGCACGCTGGCCGCGACCGCGGTCAGCGCCTGGCTCGGGGCCCGGGTCTTCCGGGCGCACCAGGTGGCGGCGACGTGGCGGACGCTGCGGATGGTCGCGGCGATCCGGGGCGACGTCGACCTCGCCGTCGCCCGCCGCGGCCTCGCCTGAGGACCGCCCTCGCCTACCCAGCCAGCCTGCCTATCCAGCCAGCCAGCCAGCCTATCCAGAGGGATTTTTCGGACACGAAACCCTCTGGATAGGCAAGGAACAGGAACGGGCTCAGTCGCCCTCGACGATCTCCCGCAGGGTCGGGGGCGGGGGCGAGGTGACGGTCGCCTCTGTCACACCCGCCTCCAGGAAGTCCACCGCCTCGCCGATGCCGGTCGCCCAGCGGAGGGTGTCCCGGGCGCGCGGGCGGACGAACCCGCGGTCGACCATCTCGTCGACGAGGATCCGCAGGTGGGCAAAGACCCCGTCGGGGTCGAGGACCACCACGGGCTTGGTGTGCATGCGCAGGACCCCGGCGACCCAGACCTCAAGCAGCTCCTCCAGGGTGCCCAGGCCCCCGGGCAGAGCCAGGAAGGCGTCCGAGCGTGCGTCCATGAGCGCCTTACGCTCCCGCATGGTCTCCGTGACGATGATCTCGTCCGCGTCCAGGTCGCGGACCTCCATCGCGACCAGCGCCCGCGGGATCACGCCGACCGTGTAACTTCCGCCGGCCCGCGCCGCCCGGGCGATCGCCCCCATGCACGACACCGAGCCTCCGCCGGAGACCAGGGTGTGGCCGCGCCGGGCAAGCTCGGTGCCGGTCTGGGCCGCCAGCAGGACGTACGAGGGGTCGATCAGCTCGGAGGAGGCGCAGTACACGCAGATGTTCACGGAATATCCATACCTGCGGGCCGGGTGTGCCCGGCGGTTCCCTCCAGGATGATGCGCACGGCCTCGTGGATGCCGTCGGTGATCGAGAGGATCTGCAGGTCCCGCTCTTGGACCAGGCCGGCGGGCAACAGGGTCGTCCGCATCCAGTCGACGAGTCCCGACCAGTACTCGGAGCCGATCAGCACCACCGGGAACCGGGTGACCTTGCCGGTCTGGACCAGAGTCAGCGCCTCGAACAGCTCGTCGAGCGTGCCGAACCCACCGGGGAGGATCACGAACGCCTCGGCGTACTTCACGAACATCGTCTTGCGAACGAAGAAGTAGCGGAAACTGACGCCGAGGTCGACCCAGTCGTTGAGCCGCTGCTCGTAGGGAAGCTCAATACCGAGGCCCACCGACAGGCCGCCGGCCTCCTGGGCCCCACGGTTCACCGCCTCCATCGCGCCCGGCCCCCCGCCGGTGATCACCGCGAAGCCGGCCTCGGCGAGCGCGGCGCCGAGCAGCCGGCCCTGCTCGTAGAACGGGCTGTCCGGGGGAATCCGGGCCGAGCCGAAGACGGTCACCGCCCGTGGCAGTTCGGCGAGCAGGCCGAAACCCTCGACGAACTCGCTCTGGATCCGCATGACCCGCCACGGGTCGGAATGGACGAACCCCGAGGGGCTGCGGGTGTCGAGCAGGCGCTGATCCGTGGTGGAGTGCTCCACCTGGCCACGCCGGGCAATGACTGGCCCACGGAACTGCTCCGGCGGCGGGATGCGGCGCTCGCGCCCCGCTGGAACGCTGACGCCGGTCGGGGCGACATCACCGCCGACGGGCGCCGATGGGGACGGGTCCGGGTTCGAGGGTGTCACCACGGCACCATAGGCCAGCCAGGTAACAGTTCAGACCGGCCTGCGCAGCGGCAGGGACCGCGGCCGGGGCGCAGTGCCACGGCCGGGCGACGCGGCCCACGTCGCCGCCCGGCGCCGGCCGAGACGCGCCGACCACCCGGAGCAGGGACTCGTCAAAGTCGGGCGGTGAGTTTTGCCTGATCAGAGGGGGTCACAGGAGCAGGGGTCGGAGTGCTCGGTGGGGGTTTTGGTGGTTGCGGGAGGTCTCGTCTCTGAATTTGGTTACTCCCAGTATTCGAAACAGGGTGATCACCAGGTTGGTGAGGATGGACATCAGCTCGGGTCCGTCGCCGGTGCGCAGCAGGGAACGGTCCTCCTCCCAGATCACGTCGCGTAGCCAGTGCAGGTGCTCGAACTGTCAAGCAGGGTGCACCTGTGGTGCTCAACTGTCGGGGGAGGGCCGCCCGCGAAGCGGGGGCCTGTCAACTTAACGG
>NZ_CDWWEW010000345.1:0-5501 GCF_977966315.1 Frankia sp. CeRuru1 | reverse complement strand
GAGCCCCACCGCCGCGAGCACCTTGTCATCGACCTGCACCCGGTAGTTGAAGGAGAGCCCGCGGACTCCCGGAGACGTCTCCTCCGCGACCTCGACGTCGAAGTCGCGGCCGCCGTATGGTTCCACCCGAATCACGCTCACCGACCCACCCCCTCGCGGTTGCGCCGACCGCACCGCCGCAGCCGCCTCAACTGCTGAGCCACCTCAGCTGAAAGGGATGGCGCGCCCTTGGTTTCGATCAGCCAGCGGCGTGGCGGCACGGCGACGCCGCGCCACCTACGATATCCGTTAAGGCGCGCCGGATGCGTCGTCGGCGGGCAAGAAGATCGCCCGGACCGACCTCCGCGCGGCAGCCGGGGCGGGCACCGGCCCACCCGGGCACCATCGCGGGCGATCCAGTCGATGATCAGACGGCCAGGTGAGCCTTCATGGCGCGGGCCCGCTCGCCGAGCTCGGGCATTCCCACGACCGTGACCCCGGCCGCGCCGAGCAGTTCGTACTCGACCGCGACCCGACTTTGACCAGCCTGCATTCTGCAGTCATAATGCAGGCATGCCAATTGCAGTCACCGTACGCGACGTACCGGAAGACATACGTGACACGCTCGCGCAGTACGCTCGCCAGCAAGGCCAGTCACTGCAGGCGTTCCTGCTCGGAGTACTCACCCGACAGGCCCGGTATGCCCGAAACCAGCAGGTCCTCGCTGCTGTGGAAGACGAACTCGCGGCGGGCGGTGGCGCCGGCGCGGATGCTCCAGCCGCCGCCGACGTGCTGGCAGCCGCCCGCGCCATGCACGTCGAGGCGACATCAACGGACGAGCCAGGAGCGCACGGTTCCGGATGGTCGTAGTGGACGCTTCCGTGCTCGCCAACGCCCTCGTCTACGCCGACGACCGAGGGCGACGGGCCCGCTCGATCCTGAGCGCCGACCCAGAGTGGGCGGCTCCCGAGCACTGGAAGATCGAGCTGTTCTCGGTCATGCGCGGGCTCGCTCTCGGCAACAAGATCAGCGATGACCAGGCGCAGGCCACGATCAACCGGATTCCCCAGCTTGGCGTCGACCACGTTCCCGTCGAACAGCTCCTACCCCGCATGTGGCAGCTCCGCGCCAGCATCAGCGGCTACGACGCCGCCTACGTCGCGCTCGCGGAATCCCGAGCCATCACTCTCGTCACCTCCGACGCCCGACTCGCCCGCACCGCCACCCGCTACTGCACCATCCGCCTCGTCGAATAGGCGCGTGTCTCACGTCGGGTATTGCTCTAGGGGCTGGGCACAGACGAGCAACCGAACCGGCACCAGCGGCCCGCGGTACGCACCGGGACGCAGGTGCGATGGGATGGCAGCTGCCACCATGCCGCATTGATCGTTTTCGTCTATCGTCACGGAACATGAACAGCGGCCACGAGCATGAGCTCCCCAGCGGTAGCCGTGGCCATGGCCACGGGCATCATCACGGCGGGCACCCGCACGGAGGACGGCATGACCACCACGCGAGCGGGCGGTGGGCTCGGCTTCGTCACGGCCTGTCAGACCTGGCCGGAGGGCACAGCCACGATCCGGCGGACCAGATCGACGACGCGTTGGAAGCCGACACCGCCGGCCGCCGCGCCCTCCTGATCAGCCTGGCCGGTCTCGGGCTGACCGCCGCCCTGCAAGCCGCCGTTGTGGCACTGTCCGGATCGGTCGCGCTCCTCGGCGACACCCTGCACAACGTCGCCGACGCGCTCACCGCGGTCCCCCTGCTCATCGCCTTCACCGTGGCGCGCCGCCCGGCCACCGCCCGGTTCACCTACGGCTACGGCCGCGCCGAGGACCTCGCCGGCCTCGCCGTCCTCGCGATGATCGCCCTGTCGAGTGCGCTCGCCGCCTGGGCCGCGATCGACCGCCTCCTGCACCCCCAGCGCTTCGACCATCTGGGAGCGGTCGCCGCAGCCGGGCTCGTCGGCTTCCTCGGCAACGAGATCGTCGCCCGCTACCGCATCAGGGTCGGCCATCAGATCGGCTCCGCCGCCCTCGTCGCCGACGGCCTACACGCCCGCACCGACGGTCTCACCAGCCTCGCGGTGCTCCTCGGCGCCGCCGGTGTCGCGGTGGGCTGGCACTGGGCCGACCCCGCCATCGGCCTGGCGATCACCCTGGCGATCCTCGGAGTCCTGCGCTCCGCCGCCCGCGTCGTCGGGGCCCGGCTCATGGACGCCGTCGACCCCGCCGTGGTCGCCGAAGCCACCAGGGCGCTCCTGCACACCGAGGGCATCGAGGCCGTCCGCGAGCTGCGGCTGCGCTGGATCGGCCACACCCTGCGCGCCGAAGCCGACGTCACCGTCGATGCGACCCTGACCCTGACCGCCGCTCACGACCTCGCCCACGCCGCCGAAGCCCACCTGCTGCGCCGCATCCGCCGCCTGTCCGCCGCCACCATCCACACCAGCCCCGCCCACCACCACGCCGCCACGACGGTCCCCTAAGCCGCAACGCCGATCACACTCGATCACGGTGCCGCCGAAGCGGTGCTCAGTGCCCCGTGCTCAACTCAGTGCCCCATGCTCAGCCCGCCGTCCACGGGGATCAGCGCACCGTTGATGTAACCGGCCTGCGGGGAGGCGAGGAAGGCGACGAGGGCTGCGACGTCCTCGGCCTCACCCATGCGGCCACCGGGGACGCTGGCGGTGAGCTGCTCCCGCTGCGCCTCGGTCAGCGCGTCGGTCATGTCGGTCCGGATCGGCCCCGGAGCGACCACGTTCGAGGTGATGTTGCGCGGAGCCAGCTCGCGGGCGAGGGAACGGGCGAAGCCGATCAGGCCGGCCTTGGACGCCGCGTAGTTGGACTGGCCGGGGCCGCCGACGGAGGCGACGACGGAGGAGATGAAGATGAGCCGACCCCAGCGCAGCCGCATCATCGGCCGGGAGGCACGCTTGGCCACCCGGTAGGCGCCGAGCAGGTTCGTGTCCACGACCTCCTGGAACGCGTCCTCGCTCATCGTCGCCAGCAGGGTGTCCCGCACGATGCCGGCGTTGGACACCACGATCTCCACCGGCCCGAGCTCGGCTTCGACCTCCATGAACGCCTTGTCGACGCTCTCGCTGTTGGCGACGTCCAGACGGACGCCCAGCATCCCCTCGGGGGCGGTGCCCCCGCGGCTGGCGACCGCGACCCGCTCACCCGCGGCCGCCAGGGCCGCGGCGCAGGCGGCGCCGATCCCCCGATTACCACCTGTTACCAGTGCGACACGACCCTCATTTGCGCCCATGGGTCGGATGGTAGCGGCCACCGCGTCGAATCCCGGTGTCCGCCGACGATGACGCCTCAACCGCCGGCCGGCATCGGCTTGGCCACCCTCGCGATCCTCCCTGGTGCCGCCCCGAACCGGTCACGCGGACCGGTCATGCGGACCGGTCACGCGAGCGGGATGGTCGCTCGGGCGGGACGATCCGGGGGGACGATGCGCGCATGCGTCTGATGATCCGAGTTCAGCCGGGCGCCGGGCGGACCGCGGTGGGCGGCCGGCGCGAGGACCCGCTGCACGGCCCGCTGCTGGTCGTCCGGGTCACCGAGCCGGCCGTTGACGGCCGGGCCACCGAAGCCGCCCTGCGGGCCCTGTGCGCGGCGCTGCGGGTGCGCCGGGGAGACATCCGGCTGGTTCGCGGCGCGACCAGCCGGGTCAAGGCCGTCGAGGTCGAGGTGGCACCGGTCGACGAGCCCGCGCTCCGGCTCCGGATCGACGAGCTCGGCCGGGAGGGCTGACCGCCGGGGCGGCAGTCCCGGCACGGCAGTCCCGGCATCACCGGGCCGACGCACGACGGCCAACGCCACCGCGATGGAACGCGGATGCTGAAATGGTACGGCCACCGTGGTGAAGGTGGGATACCGACGCGGACACACCATGTGACGGCGGCGGGCGCCGCCGATCCGGCCGGCGGCGCAACCTCCGACCGGCACCGCACCACCGCACGTCCGGACTTTGGGAGGTCGGAGTCGTGGGACGTAGGCCGGTCATGCGCAGGCCCGATGTCAGACCGGTGGAGGCAGCGCACACGCGCTCCGGCCGGGAGGGGATGATCATTACGCCAGACGGCACCGCGGGGCCGGTCCCGGCCCGGTCCGTGGATCCGCCCGCGCCGGGGACCGACGGCCGGGTCACACACGACGACCAGACCGACGACCAGACCGACGACCGGGCCCGCGAACGCCGGGTCACCCACGAACGCCGGGTCACCCGCGACGACCGGGCCGAGGGCGGTCCGCCGGGAGACGCCAGCCCCCCGACCGGACCGACGAACGGAGACGACGTCGTGGGAACCCAGACCTCGCCGGCCGCGGCCCGGGCCATCCCCGGGCCCCCAGACCCGGCCATGCCAGACCCGGCCATGCCGGGGCCGCCCGGTGGCGTACTCGACCTCGCCGCGCTGGCCGCCGTGGAACGGCGGCTGCGGAGCGTCGCGGCCCGGATCATCGACGGGGACGAACGCGCCGGGCAGCGGTCCGCGGTCGCCGCCGAGTCGGAACGGGCGGCCGTGGCCTCGGTGTCGAGCATCGCCACGGTGCTGTGGTTCGACGCCCTGCGCGCCGAGGACCGCGTCAGTGTGACTCCACGCGCCGCCCCGCTGATCCATGCCGTCCATCACGTCCTGGCGCACGCCAGGCCGACGGCTGAGGAGCCGGCGGCCGAGGAGACGGCGGCCGCATCACCCGTCCCCGCCGTCTACCGGCTCTCCCAGGCCCGGCCGGGTGAGATCCGTCCGAACGGGGTCCGTTCCGGGCCCGATGGTCGGCCGTTGCGTGCCCTCGGCGCCGGCAACATCGGACCGAGCGGGACGGTCTGGGCGGCGTTGGCCCGCCGTTATGCCGGGGAACGCTTCGACCGGACTCCCCAGGGTCGGCAGATCTGTCTGATCGACTACTCCGAGCTGCACGACCCGACCGTCTGGGAAACGATCACCGATGAGCGGATCGCCCATCTCGGCGAGCTGTTCTGGGTGGTGACGGTGTCCGGCTCCGCGCCGGCCGGACCGGTCGGCGGCATCGGCAAGCCCGCCCGCGCGGCGCGCATGTTCGAAGCCGCCGGTTGGCAGGTGCTCACCGTCCGGTACGGACGCGTCCTCGAGGCGCTCTTCCGGGCCCCCGGCGGTCACGCGCTTCGCAACCGCCTCGACCAGCTCCCGATGGGCGAGTACCGCGCGCTGCTGCAGGCCCACGGAGCCGACCTGCGCCGCCGCCTCGCCGGGCCCGGCGCGTCCGGCGCCGGCATCAGCCGCCTGCTGGACACCCTCACCGATGACGAGATCCATGCCTGCCTGCGCGATCTCGGTGGCCACGACCTCCCCCTGCTGATCGACGCCTTCGATGAAGTCGCGGCGGACCGGCCCACGGTCCTGTTCGCCTACACCAGCGACGAGCTCGCCCGAGAGGAGCGCTCCCACGGCGGACAGATCCGCAGCGAACAGATCCACAGCGGACGGACCGCCGACCACGCGTCCGCGGCCCCGTCCGCCGGACCGGGCA
>NZ_CDWWEW010000344.1:0-5501 GCF_977966315.1 Frankia sp. CeRuru1 | reverse complement strand
GGGGTGCGCGGCGGCGTCGGCCGGACCATGGGGGGCGGCTCGCGCCGCTGCTGACGCTTGGTGGGGCCGAACATATCCAGCCGGACGGCGCGCACGGCGACCAGAACGAATCCCCAGAGGAGGGCAAGGAATCCGATCTTGACAACCAGCAGTACGAGTTCGCTGGGCTCGGTGGGGTCCATCGGGCGCTACCAGCCTCGATCCGATCTGGGTCGGTCACGTCGACCATCCCCGCCGGGAGGCTCCGCGGCGGCGCGGGCGGCGCGGCCGGGGAGGTCCGTGTCGGCGTCGTACACGTCGTCGAGGGATTCGAGCCCATCGGGCGGCGAACCGGAGCCGGGCCGGCGGCCGGGATTGCTCGGCTCGCGGTAGGGGTCGGCGCGCCGTGCAGGGTCGGATCGCCGAGGAGCGTCGTCGCGTCCCCCACGCCCGTCACGGGGATCACGGTGATAGGGGTCACGACCGCCGCGGTCGCGCGGCTGGTCGTAGCCGTGATCCCGTTCCGGTGTCCGGTCTCGGTACGGGTCCATCCGGTTCTGGTATGGATCGTCCCGGTTCTGGTATGGATCGTCCCGGTACCCCGGCACACCGCGCCGATCACGATCGGCGTACGGGTCGACGCGGCCGGCGCGGGGCGACGAGCCGCGCCGGTACGGGTCGTCCGGGGCGGGCGTGGGACGGCGGTCCGGCGGGATGGTCTCCCGGCCCCCGGCCTGGGCCGGCGGAGGTGTCCCACGGGCGCCCGCGCGCGCCGGGCCATTCCCCCGTCCGTCCTCGCGACGGAAGATGATCGTCGCGGTACCGAGTTCGATCTTGTCCCCGTTGACCAGCTTGACCTGCGTCGCCGCGCGACCGTTGACCAGGCTGCCGTTGGTGGACCCGGCGTCGACGTAGAGGAACTGCCCGTCGGGAAGCCGGCGTATCTCGCCGTGGCGACGAGACACACCGGTGTCGTTCAGGCGGATGTCGCACTCGACGCTGCGGCCGATCACGGTCGTCTCGGCGTCCAAGGGATACTCCCGTTCCCCTCCGCCCGCGGGCCCTCCCGGGGCCTTCGTGGTGATGACGAGGTGCGGGGTGCCGGGAGCGCCCGGTCGGGGAGGGCGTGCGCGCCGTCCAGTCACCGCTCCCGGGTCCGCGGCGGCCACGCTGCTGCGGATCCGGAAGACGCCGACATCGAGATCGGTGGCCTCGGACATCCGCACGGACACCGGGCCGACGAAGGTGTAGCGCTGCTCGGCCGCATGCTCGCGGACCATCTCGGCGAGCTCGTCGCACAGTGCCCGGTCGTAGGGGGAGAGCCGGGCGAAGTCGCCGCCGGCGAGTTCGACGGCGAACTCGTTGGGCACCAGCACCCGGTTCGAACTGACCGCCCGCCGATCGTCGGTTTCCCGGGCCAACGCGCTGGCGATCTCGACGGGCTCGACTCCGCCCTTGAACACCTTCGCGAACGCACCCTCGACGAGGCCGCCCAGGCGCCGTTCGAAGCGTTGTAGCACGCCCATGCTCGACCTCCCTTCTCCCGGTCTGTGAGATCGTATGCCCCCGAGCGCGGACGTCCCACGGCTCGGCAGCTTGACATGTTCGCGACGGGCCCGACCCCCCTCCGTGAAGGACATCTCCGGCGTGGTAGCGTGTCGTCTGGTCGAGAGATAGTCCCACTCGGGCGAGTGGCGGAATGGCAGACGCGCACGGTTCAGGTCCGTGTGTCCTAGCGGACGTGGGGGTTCAACTCCCCCCTCGCCCACGCAAGTCCCTGGTGGCGCGTGCTGCGCCGTTGGGGACTTTCGTCATGCTGGTCGGGGGGCCGAGCCCCCCGAACCCCCCTCGCAAGTCTCTGGTGGCGCGTGCTGCGCCGTTGGGTGGGGTGCGGGCGTCCCCTCTCCGGCTGTGGAGAGGCTCAGCCGGCGGGGCTGCCCACCGACGGCGGGGAGGCGTCCTCGATGCGCACCGCGTAGTCCTCGATCACCGGATTGGCCAGCAGGGTTGAGGCCAGGTGCTCGACCCGGGCCAGGACCGCGCCGTCGAGGTCCGTGCCCTCCTCCAGCTCCAGCTCGAAACGCTTGCCCTGGCGGACCCCGACGATGCCACTCACGCCGAGGCGCGGCAGCGCGGCGAGCACCGCCTGCCCCTGCGGGTCGAGAATCTCCGGCTTGAGCATCACATCCACCACAACCCTGGTCACACCCGCGGACACTACCGGTCGAGCGACGTATGAGCCGGATCTCGCCCGCCCGGGGCGTACAGATCTGGTAGGCGATCTCGGATAATGCGGGCTTCCCGGGGAACACGGCCCTTAAGCTTGGCCGGTGTCGTTCTGGCGGGCGCCCGTCCCGGTCGTCGGGTTCGATCTCGATCTGACCCTGTTGGATGCCCGGCACGGGATCCGGGCGACCTTCGCCGTCCTGTCCGCTGAGACCGGGGTGGCGGTGGACGCCGAGACGGTCGTCGCCCGGCTCGGCCCGCCGCTGGAGACGGAGCTCGCCCACTGGTTCCCGCCGGCCGATGTCACGGCCGTGGCGGCCCGCTACCGCGAGCTCTACACGGTCCACGCGGTGCCGGCGTCGCTGCCGATGCCGGCCGCGGTGGCCGCGGTGGAGGCGGTGCGGCGGCTCGCCGGCCGGGTGGTGGTCGTCACCGCGAAGAGCACGGCACTGGCCCGGGCGAGTCTGGACCGGATCGGCATCACCGCCGACGTGGTGGAGGGAGCCCGGTTCGCGCAGGCGAAGGGCGAGGCACTGCGCGCCCACCGCGTGGACATCTTCGTCGGTGACCACGTCGGCGACATGGTCGGCGCCCGCGACGGCGACGCTCTCGCCGTCGGGGTCGCCACCGGGCCCTGCTCGGCCGCTGATCTGCTCTCCGCCGGCGCCGATGTCGTCCTCCCCCGGCTGGCTGACTTCCCGCCCTGGCTGGTTGACGAGGCCCGGCGCCGACGACAGCAGGGCTGACGCCGCGACGCGGTCGACGCGGTCGGCCCGGCCGGGGCCCGCACCCCCGGCCGTGAGATCAAGGAACTATCGGGAACGGGTGACGGGGTCTGTCCGCGGACCGGTGCCGTCCCCGGGGTGGTCGCCGTCCCCGGGGGCCCCGTGGTCGGGCGGATGCGGGTTGTTCACGTAGAGATCGGGATCGCTCTCCTCGGGAATCCGGGATCGGGCGGCGGCGAGCACCCCCATCAGCGCCACGGCGAACCCGATGGTCAGTCCGCCGCTGGCGACGGCGTTCAGCCAGGTCGGCAGATTCTCGGCACCCAGGAAGAAGGGGATCACCGCCGCCGCCGTGGCGACCAGACCGGTGCCGAAGAGCACGGCCCCGACCCGGACCAGCCGATCCGCCCAGGTCACCGGCGGCGGGGTCCCGACCGGAGCCGTGGCCTCGTTTACCGCACCGTCGGCCACGGGTCCGGCCTGCCCGGACGAGGGTTTCGCCGACACGTGCGACAGCCTACGAGGACGTGTGCCGAACGCGGGCCAGGCCACCATCACGGGAAAGGGGCTCACTCGACAGCCGATCGCTACCGAAGACGCACGCGACGTGCGGCCGACGGATAGCCTGGGAATCACTCATCTTCCGTTGCGTTGTCCTGCCGTTACACAGAACGAGGTCGCCCGTGCCCACCGGCAAAGTCAAGTGGTTCGACGTCGACAAGGGCTTCGGCTTTCTCAGCCGGGACGACGGCGGCGACGTCTTCGTGCACAAGGCCGCCCTGCCCGCCGGGGTCGACCGGCTGAAACCCGGCGACCGGGTCGAGTTCGGCGTCGCCGCCGGGCGGCGTGGCGACCAGGCACTGTCGGTCCGGCTGCTGACCGCCCCGCCGTCGGTCGCCAAGGCGGCTGCCCAGGCCGCGCGGCGCAGTCCGGACGAGCTGCACAGCATGGTCGAAGACATGATCAAGGTGCTGGACGACGTGCAGCGGGACCTTCGTCGCGGCCGGTATCCCGACCGGCGGACCGCCCAGCGGGTCGCCAAGGTCGTGCACGCCGTCGCCAACGAGTTGGAGGTCTAGGCCGGCGGCAGGAAACTGACCCGTCGGCCGCACCCGGTGCACACCGCGACCTGGGCGCCAGGTTCCTCGTCGGACGCCGCCAGGTGGGTCCATCGAATCCGCTGTTCCCATCACATCAGCGACACCGACCGAGCCAGCCACATCAATCAGGATCCGGGCATGAGCCGAGATCGAGCCCTTCATCAGATTGGCCACACTGGTACGCACCGGTTCACGATGCCTCCTCGGTTGCGGCCTCATCCGCCGCGGCCTGCGCGCCGTGGCGGCAACACATTGTCGGGGAGCCGACCGGTCCCGTCGGCGGGGAGCCCGCGTGCGACTGGAAGCGTTGGCAGTGCGGCAGACTGCAAACGTAGACCAGACCGAACCATGAGCAGCCCCGCAGCCGGCCGTGGTGGCATCGCCGAGGGCCGTCCCACCTCCGCTGATCGGCGGAGGGCACGGATCGGCGGTCGGAACGGGGCGTCGGATCGGGATTTGAGAGGCATTCGTGTGACAAGCAGTGGACAGCGGTCGTGATCACAGCCGTGCGGTGCTGACCGTGGCCGACAACGCCGCACGCATGGGTTCCGGCCGCTCCGAACCAGGTGATCCGCTCAATCCACACGAGCCCCGGTCGGTCGGCCCCTATGTTTTGCTCAGCCGGCTGGGGGTCGGCGGCATGGGCACGGTCTACCTGGCGAGGAACCGGGCCGGACGGCGGGTTGCCATCAAGGTCATCAGACCGGATCTGGCTGCCGACGAGGAGTTCCGCCGCCGGTTCCGGGCCGAGGTCGAAGCGGCACGCAAGGTCGCTCCCTTCTGCACCGCCGAAGTCCTGGACGCGGATCCGAATGCGCCCGCGCCGTACCTCGTCACCGAGTTCATCGACGGGGTCCGGCTGGACATGCAGGTCGACAAGGGCCCGCTGACCTCGTCGACCCTGACCGGACTGGCCGTGGGGGTCGCGACGGCGCTTACCGCGATCCACAGCGCAGGCCTCGTCCACCGGGATCTCAAGCCCAGTAACGTGATGCTCTCACTGTCCGGGCCACGTGTGATCGATTTCGGGATCGCGCAGGCCCTCGAGGGCGCGAAGGCGAAGCCCACGGCCTGGGGCTTCGGCTCCGCCGGGTGGATGGCGCCCGAACAGGTGCACGGCCAGCCCATCGGTCCGGAGGCGGACGTCTTCGCCTGGGGCATCCTCATCGCCTACGCCGGTACCGGCCGCCACCCGTTCGGCGACGGTACGGACATCGACCTCGGCATGCGCATCGTCGGGTCCGCCCCGGACCTGCGTGGTCTGCCGCAGCCGTTGGTCGGCCTGGTCAGCGCGGCTCTGGCCAAGCATCCCGACGACCGGCCGAGCGCCCGGGACCTGCTGCTGCGGCTCATCGCGCAGCCACCCTCCCGCGGTACCGGTGCCATCGGCGAGGCGATGGGTCAGGCCGAGGAGCTCCTGAGCCGAACCGGCGAGGTGCCCCGCGCCGCGCCGACCCGGATCGGCGCGGCG
>NZ_CDWWEW010000343.1:0-5510 GCF_977966315.1 Frankia sp. CeRuru1 | reverse complement strand
GATGCGCCGCACCAACCTGGACACCGGCGAAACGCAGATCATCCCCGTTCCCTGCGGCGCCACCTTGGCATCGGCATGTCCTCCGTGTGCGGAGAAAGCCCGGCGGCTGCGGATGGCGCAGTGCAAGACCGGCTGGCACCTCGACGACGAACCGTTGCCCGCCCCCATCCGCCCACCGACGACGCCAAGGCCCTTGCCTCCCTGCGCGCGGACCTCGAATCCGCGCGGGCGGAGGTCGAGGCGGCCGGGGACCTGGCGCAGGTCGGGGAGATCGACGAGCTGATCGGCCAGGTCGACGACGAGCTGAACGCCTTGGGCGTGCGGGGGAAGGCTGCGCCGGAGAACCGCGATCGGCCTCGCCGGAGCCGCTCGACGCGCCGGCGGCAGGACGCTCCCGACCTGCCTCGGCTGCCCGTCGACCGGCGTACCGTCGGCCGGACGTTCAGCGCCCCGGATGGCACGGTGTGGCGGCCGTCGATGTTCTTGACGCTGACCTGCGACAGCTACGGCCGGGTTCGCTCGGATGGGACCCCGGTGGGCCCGAGTTCGTACGACTACCGACGGGCGGCGCGGGACGCGATCCACTTCCCGAAGCTGCTGGACCGCTTCTGGCAGAACCTGCGCCGGGCGGTCGGCTGGGACGTCCAGTACTTCGCCGCGCTCGAACCGCAACGCCGTCTGGCGCCCCACCTGCACGCGGCGATCCGCGGGACCGTGCCGCGGGCGATGCTGCGCCTGGTGGCGGCTGCCACCTACCACCAGGTGTGGTGGCCACCGTCTGACGAACCGGTCTACCTCGACGGTCACGTGCCCGTCTGGGCTGACGCGGTCGGCGGCTACGTCGACCCGGACATCGGCCTGCCCCTGGTCGCCTGGGATGACGCCCTCGACGCGATCGGCGACGACGACGAACCCGCCCACGTCGTCCGCTTCGGCCCGCAGTTGCGTGCGGACGGCGTGACCGCGAACAGCACGCAGACCAGCCGGATGATCGGCTACCTGACCAAGTATTTGACCAAGAGCCTCGACGCCTGCCACGACCTGGCCAGCGACGCCCAACGGGCCCACCTCGACCGGTTCGCCGACGCCCTGCGGCACGAACCGTGCTCCCCGACCTGCGCGAACTGGCTGCGCTACGGCGTCCAACCCCGCAATGCCCGGCCCGGCCTCGTCCCTGGGCGGTGCAAGGGGAAGGCGCACCGGCGGGAGACGCTCGGCTTCGGCGGCCGGCGGGTGCTGGTCTCCCGCCGCTGGTCCGGCAAGACCCTCACCGACCACCGCCACGACCGGATCGCCTTCATCCGCCAGCAGCTCGAAGCCCTCGGCGGCGACGCCAGTGCCGAGCCGAACCCGGACCGGACGGCCTGGCAGCTCCTACGCCCCGGCGACCCGGCGGCACCCCGCCGCGAACACCTGCTCTTGCACGCGGTCGCCCAACGCCACGCCTGGCGCGCCCAGCTCGACGCCGCCCGCGCCGCCGACGACGGGACACATCTTCCGGCAACCGGCCCACCACCGTTGTCCGACGCAGCCTGACCCTCGCCATCACGACGGGAGCACTGCCCATGTCTGACCAAATGATCCGTACACAGACCGTGCGGGCGCTACCCGGCTCCGCGAAGCCAAGCGAGGGCGACGGCGTCACCCTCGACGCCCTTTACCGGCTTCCGGCCGTGCTCGACCTGCCCACGGCAGCGCGCATCCTCGGCGTCGGGCGGACCGCGGCCTACGAGATGGTGCGTGACGGTCGGTGGCCCACTCCGATCATTCGCCTGTCCAGCCGGAAGATCCGCATCCCGTCCGCCGCGCTACTCGACCTGCTCGGCGTCGATCGGCGGGCGGCTTCGTGAGCGCCGGCCGTCAGGGCAGTGTCCGCAAGGACGCTTCCGGCAGATGGTTCTTCGTCGTCGACATCACCGCCCACGGCGGGGCGCGCAGGCAGGCGAGGCGGCGCGGGTTCGCGGCCAAGAAGGCGGCACAGGTGGCGCTTACGGAGTTTCTCGGCAAGCTCGCCGCCGGCACATACGTCGAGCCATCCCGGCTGACCGTTCGGGAGTTCATCGAGACGCGCTGGCTTCCGGCAGTCGAGGGTGAGTTGCGGCCGTCGACCCTGGCGTCCTACCGGCGGAACCTGCGGCTGCACGTCCTGCCCCGGCTCGGCGGGGTGCGACTCCAGCTCCTCGACACGGCCACCCTGCAAGCCCTCTATGCCGAGTTGCTCCGAGCTGGCCGGGCCGACCATGCCCGGGGGCATGGGCTGTCACCGCGGACCGTGCTCTACATCCACACGATCCTTCGGGGCGCGCTGAAGACGGCGGTCGAATGGGACCTGATCCCGCGCAACCCGGCGGACCGGACCAAGCCGCCGCGGCGGAAGGCCCAGGCCGACCGGCACACGAAGATCCGCACCTGGACGAACGCCGAACTCCGGACCTTCCTCGACGCCACCCGCGAGGAACCGACCTACACCCTGTGGCTGCTGCTCGCCACCACTGGCGTGCGGCGCGGCGAGGCGCTGGGGCTCGCCTGGTCGGCCGTGGACCTGGACGCGGGGCGCATCTCGATCCGTCGGACGCTCGTCGACGTCACCACGTCTGGCACCGGCCGGGTGCCGGTGTTCAGCGACCCGAAGACCGTACGCGGCACGCGGGTCATCGCCCTGGACACGGCCACCGTAACGGCGCTGCGTGACCTGCGCGAGAGCAAGCTGAAGGAGCTGGCGTTGCTCGGCAGGGAGCCAGAGGCCGATCTTGTCTTCACCCACTGGGACGGCCGGGCCATGCACCCGGAACGGACCTCCCGCGCGTTCCTCCGGTGGGTGGGGCGCCTCTGCCTGCCGGTCATCCGGCTGCACGACCTGCGGCACACCTGGGCAACCCTCGCGCTCGCGAGCAACGTGCATCCCAAGGTCGTCTCCGAGCGGCTGGGGCACTCCAGCATCACGATCACCCTGGAGACCTACAGTCACGTCCTGCCCGGCATGCACTCCGACGCTGCGGAAATCGTTGCCGGCCTGATCCTCGGCACGGGCGTGCAGGCAGACGAGGACCAGGCGGACGGCGGCGACGCGACCGACTCGGACGACTCCGATGGCCTGGGTGATGACGACGCGGAACCGGGTGCGCCTGCGTCAGACTGCCCGGCCACCGGCCCGCGGACTCCCTCGTCCGTCCACTTCGGTCACGGCGCGGCCGTGACCAATCTGTGACCAAACAGGCCCAAACGATCAGAGGAGGAACGGTGGGCGAGTATCTGACCTGCGAGAACGCTGCCGTTCAACGGGTGCCCCTCGTGGAGCGGCTTTCAAACCCGACGTTTCGGACGGATCTAGATCAATTGTACTCGAAGTCGCTCAGGGTGAACATAGAGAAGCGGAGCGCTACTGTCGCCGCTTGTGCGCGCGCCTGCCGCTGCGGGTGCGGCGAAGCTGTGGCGCAGTCCCGCCATTTTGTGAATCAGACTCATCAGGTGGTGTGGCTGCGGACGCAACGGTACGTCGGCAAGAATGCAGCACTCAAGACGTCCGCGAGTGGACTTGCATAGTGCTAGTCGGTCGCCTTGAGAACGAAAGAGGAGTAGCGCCATCTCTGCGCTGTTGCGAACGCAGATGCGACCACTACCGCGATCTCGGGCGGCGTGGCATCCGGATCGACATCCAGCACCTTCAGCTTACGTTCAAGCACTGGCCAGAGCCAATTGGCTAGATCAACCTTGCTCGGTTTATACCTCCATTGACTCCAAACCTCTTTGATGTCCTTGCGTCGCTTGCGTTCGGTCGCCAGCGCTGCAACCAGATCAGTGAAGCTGAGTCCATTGGCGTCGGTATGCACCCCGACGATTGCCGTAGCCAATTCTTCATCACTAAAGTGTGCAAATTCATAGCACGAGGATGACCAGGTGTTTATTTCTACAAGCTCCTCCAGTTCGTCATCCGTGGTTTGTACCCCCTGTGCTTTCAAGACCGCGCGTATCTCGTCGACGATCTTACGGCGAGTCTGATCGATCTTGTCCGGTGTGCCGAATTGCTTTCCCTCTGGGTCGACAGCGATCAGGAGCCTCGTCGGTGGCTTAATTAGCGCCCAGTATTCACCGTGCCGCTGTCCAATGAGTGGGGTGGCAGCCAAGGCAGCCACCTTCTCTAGATCGCGGTCCACCCCACCCATCTTCAGAATGCGTACTAGTTCGGGAGCTTTGGGGAACCCCAAGGCTTGCCAGACCTTGGGGGCATGTATTTCCTCACTCTCTCCTTCTAGCGCGAGCACGACCCGTGGATGCGGGGAGAGGCCTAGGCTCATGAGGTCTTCGTCAAGGGAGTCAGGGCGATAGCTGAGCCGCTCTAGAAGTGGGTGGAAGACTTTACCCGGGATGGCCGGTAGGGCTGGCGCCGCTCCACGCTTCGAGAGATCCTCATAGAAGCGCAGCAATATCTCGGCCGTCTCCCTCAGCGTCATTGCCATGAGCGCCGCGCCTTTAAGGCCCTTCCAAGAGGAACGAGGTGCGCGGCGAGCCAATCGGGACCAGGAACCTCCGAGAGGATCAATAAAGTGTGCCCGCATCAGCAAGTGCTCGGCGTCGTTTCTGGCTTCCTCGGCCGAATAAGCCAAAATGTGACTAGCGGCTACGGGGTCAAATCGCTGCTGGTACTGATCCCATTCATCGGCTTCGGCATTGACTAGATTGATCCACTCCGGGTCAAGGTTAGGCAGATAGCGCGGCTCCAATGCAGTAACCGCGATGGCAATCTTTCTGTATCGAGGGCCGAGAACATCCACCACGTGTTTGTCTGGACGAGGCAGAGAAGCCACGGGCTTCCTACCCCGTAGGTGATAGCGACGGCGAGCCAGAAGATCTGCAATCTCGGGTAGCATTAGTAGTTGATGCCACGAGTACAAGACACCTTCGCTCGACCTATTGTTGAGGGAAGCGAAACTCAGCCGCGGCCTGTATGGCAGCGTCGATGGATCTTGTAGGCGCCCGGAATTTCGCCCAGACCGCAATAGCTGTAGTGTCGTTCCCGCACGGATTGGCTCGGCGTATGGGCCAGGGGCAGCCTCGCCAACCGGACGGTTTCGGATGACAATGAAGGGCGCCAGCACCTGATGTCTGTATAGTGCGCGAAGCGTGGAGGCGTCGATCTGGACTCCCCGAGCCTTCGCCTCTTCTATGAAGGTGCCAGACGTAAGAGGAAGATGCTGGGTAAAAACCCACGGCATTGACGCCACGACAACAGATGAGGCAGCCGGGTGCTCTTGAGCCGGCTTATTTACGCTGTCGTTCTGGCTTGCCATGTCTTGATCTTAGCATCCGGCGCGCAGCCCACTCGCAGGGGTGCCATAGCCGCAAGGCGCCATCGCTACTCGTGTAGCGAGAACTTTAGCCGTGGTTCGATCCCGAGTTCGCGGCATCGCCGCGCCCAGTCGTCAATTTTCTGCTTCAGGATGATTGAATTGATCTGTGAGATTCTGGATATCGGACGCTTCCGGGAGAAGCCGAACCAGAGACAGTAGACT
>NZ_CDWWEW010000342.1:2835-6011 GCF_977966315.1 Frankia sp. CeRuru1 | reverse complement strand
GTGAAGGCCACGCCGTACCGGTACAGGTAGTGCAGCAGCGGCGGCAGGAGGGCGGAGAACAGCGCGGCGAGCCAGTCGTGTGCCGGCCGGCCCGAGCGGGCCACGAGCTCGGCGACGACTGCCCGACCGTCGGAGCCGACCGACAGCAGGGACGCGAGGCTGCGCGCCCGCTCCCCGCCGTCGAGAAACCGCTCCACCGGATCACGCCAGAGCACGCCGAGTAGTTCGTGGAGGCGGTAGGGCGCGTCGGGGACGGCGTCGTAGGCCGGGTGCCGGACGGTGGCGCCGACGACCTCCGGAAGCGGGAGAACCCGGGTCACATCGTGCAGGAAGGGATCCGCGTCGCGCAGCCCGAGCAGCCAGCTCGACATCGCCGGTCCGGCGATGGCGTCAGCCGCCGACATCCCCCGCCACACCAGCGTGTTACGGATCATCAGCGCGAGCTTGACGTTCCGCCGGTCCGGCCGGTCGACGTTGGCGAGGGTGCGCACCGCCTGCAGGGGCAGGTACCGGTCCGGTGCCTCGCCCAGCGGGACCAGCAGACCGGTGGCGATCTCAGCCGCATAGAGCGGCACGATTACGTTCTCCCACTGCCACGGATGGACGGGTAGCCAGATATAGTCGGCGATCGTCGTACCGGCGGGTGGTCCGGCGGCGGGCGCGGGGCCCGGCCGGCGTGGATCGTCTGGCAGGGCCCGGCGGAGCACATCGGTGAAGTGGGTGCGGGTCTGCTCGTCGAGTTCCGTGGTGAGCAGGTCAGGCGCGGTCGACGAGCCCTGTCCGGAAAGGTCGCTGGCCCCGGGGCCGCTGGTTCTGGGGGCGCTGGCCTCGGGGGCGCTGGCCTCGGGGGCGCTGGCGCTGTACCGCCCGATCGCGCGGTGTGCGGCCACCCACCGCAGTCGGAAGGGCCGGCGCGCCTCGGGGGTGTAGACAGCCGCGGCCGCGCCGAAACCGAGCCGTCCCTTGTTCGCGACGAGACAGGGATGGCCGGTCTGGTGCCCCTCGAGCGCGACGAACGGCAGATCGGCGAGATCCACCGCGGGAATCGCCGTTCCGAGCAGATGATGATCGGCAGCCTGGGTGGCGAGCAGATCGCGTACCACGTCGGCGAGGACCGGGTCGGACCAGCCGAGCAGGACCTGCATGTCCTGGAGGAAGCGGATCGGGTCGTCCGCCGGTGCGGTGCCCGGAACGGTCAGTGTGGTGCCCGGTTCGGGGGGTCTGCCGTCCGGGCCGGGTGGCGTAACCGAGCGGGTCAGCGTAGTGGCATCGATCCACCAAGACCCGAACGTGCCACGTCGGGCGGTGAAGGCGTACGTGGCGCCCGCGGCTCGGAGCCGGTAACCCTGGATGGGACCCCGTCCGATCGGGGGGTGCCTGCGCCCGTTCGGGGCCACGCCGCGCACCGTGAGGTCGCTCGTCCGCGCCGGTGCGGTGGGTGTCGGCCCGCCCGGGGAGCCCGCCGGCCCGGCCGCGGCATCCGCTGGTTCGTCGGGTTGCGGACTGAGTAGCTCCTCGTAGGCCATTTCAGCGATGAGCTTGGCCAGCAGGGCACGGCCGGCCTGCCGCCATCGGTCCGCCGACCCGGTCCGCCCCGGGGACGGTGCCGCGGGCGGCGGCGCGGACCATGACGTGGTCAACGTCCGGCCGTTCCGGCTGTCTTGGCCGTCTCGACCGGGGCCGGATCGCGCGGCCGCGCGCGCCGCTCGCCGGCGGCCTGGCCATTCCCGTCCGGCTGGCCCGACCGGGCGGGGACCCCGAAGGTTGTGAACGCCGACGGCGACGGCAGCCGGTACGCGTCGCCGTCGGTCAGGTCGTCGAGGATGACCGCGGCGCGCCAGGCGCCGAGGCCGAGGTCGGGCGTCCCGACGCCGTGCGTGTGCAGCTCCGCGTTCTGGACGTAGACACGGCCGGTGAGACCGGCGTCGGTCGCCACCCGGTACCGGGCGTCGACGCGGAAGCGACCCCTGTCGTCGACGTCGATTAGCCCGGCGATGGGATCGAGCAGGGTCGGCTGGCGTGCGGCGTACCCGGTCGCAAGCACCACCGCGTCGGTGTGGACGGGAAAGGCGCGGTTCTGATCGCGGTGGCGGCAGCCGAGAGTGATCTCACCGTCCCGGTCCCGCTGTGAGGCCGTCTCCACGACGACGCCCGGCAGCAGTGTCGCCGCCACGTCCGTCCCGCCGATCGTCCGTTCGTACAGCAGGTCGTAGATCTCCGCGATGGTGTCCGCGTCGATCCCCTTGTAGAGCTGCCACTGAGCCGGGACGAGCGTGTCCTTGGCCGCCTGCTCCAGACCGTGGAAATAGCGGACGAAGTCGGGGGTGAACTGTTCGAGGCCGAGTTTGGAGTACTCCATCGGCGCGAAGGCGGGGGTGCGGGTGATCCAGGTCAGCTGATGACCGGTCACCGGTTGTGCGCGGAGCAGATCCGCGAACACCTCCGCCCCGGACTGTCCGGAGCCGACCACCGTGACCCGGGAAAGCCCCGCCAGCGCGGCACGCCGCTGCTGGTACTCGGCCGCATGGAAGGCCCGCCCGTTCGGCATCCCCGCGAAGGCCACCGGCATGATCGGTTCGGTTCCGATCCCGAGGACCAGGTGCCGAGCGGTCACCACCCGTGTCGGGGAGGCGCCGGACTGCCCTGCCTGATCGGACCGGTGGGGCTGGGCGATCGCCACCTGGAACAGGCGGGTGTCGGGATCCCAGCGGACCGCCTCGACGCGGGTGCCGAAGTGGGTGGAGTCGAGACCGTCGGCGACCCATCGACAGTAGTCGTCATACTCCCGGCGGGGGATGTGGAACCGCTCGTAGAGATAGAAGCGGAAGAGCCGGTCATGCTCGCGCAGGTACGCCAGGAAGGACCATCTGCTGGTCGGGTCGATCAAGGTGACGAGATCGGCGAGGAACGGCACCTGCAGGGTCGTACCTTCCAACAGCAGGCCGGGGTGCCAGCTGAAGGCCGGCGCCTGGTCGAAGAAGACGGCCCGCAGGCCGGGCAGCCCGTCGGCCAGGGCCGCAAGCGACAGGTTGAACGGTCCTAACCCGACCCCGACCAGGTCGTAGGGCGGTTCGCCCCCCGCGGGCAGACCCGCGAACGCCGATCCGTCGTCGACGGTACGCGGGCGCTCGCCGCGAGCTGTGGACGGGGCGCGGAATTTGACATCCTCCCCGGCC
>NZ_CDWWEW010000342.1:0-2337 GCF_977966315.1 Frankia sp. CeRuru1 | reverse complement strand
ACAGCCGAACGTCTGCGCGAGCTGGGCGGCCTGCTCCGGGGTCTGGTAGAAACGGTAGCGGTACGCCCGCTTCACCACCTTCGACCCTATAAGTGACAGGATAGCAGGCGTGCTTGTCACGCTGGCGTTGATGCGCTAGCCCCGCCCTGAAAGACGGGGCCTGCGCGCTACGTTCCTGGGTCACGAGGCCTCCAGGAGCGGGTTGGGGATCGGCACGTACACCGACTGGGTGGCCACCGGTCCGACCAGTTCGTCCCGCCCGTCCACGCAGGTGCGGAGGTTGGCCTTGCACGGCAGGGTGGGGGAGTCGAGCAGCCTGGTGATCAGTGCTCGGCGAGCGGCGGGTGGCCGCGGCCCCCGCCCGCGTGGGCTATCCCCGTCCAGCCGGTGGAGCAGGCCACGCACCCGCCCGAGCAGGCGACGCTCGTCCGCGACACCCGCGACTCCGAGCGCCCCGGCGAGGGCGAAGACGTTGTTCACGAACAGGTAGTAGATGGTCCTCTCGGCCACCAGCGCGTCATCGAAGATCGTGTCGAGCCCGGCACCGAAGCCGGGCAGCAGCCGCTGCACCTCCGCCGCGGCGGAGGTGGCCACGTAGTAGCCCTGGCTGTCGCGGTACCAGCCGGCGATCGGCCAGCCCCCCGCGTCCAGGGTGACCAGGGTGTTCTGCAGGTGGGCCTCGACGCCGATCCCGAAATGCAGGTAGAGGTCCACCACTGGGGCGGCCACCACGGTCAGGTAACGGTCGAACCAGGCGTCGGTCAGCGTCGGGAGGGGATCGCTCAGCGAGCCGGCCAGCGTCGTGAGGAGCCGGGGAAGCATCGCCGTCCGGGCCCGGCCACGGCTGTCCGTGGTCCGCGCGGGCCTGGGCGCGATGAGTGCCGCGGCGCATACTGCCCGGTCAACTGACCCGAACGGATTGACCCGGATGGCGGTCTCCAGCCCGACGCCGTCCTTGTCGTGCCCTCTGTCGTGCCGCTCGCCGGACCCGACCGGCAGCGGTGTTGCGGGGCCGGTTCGGGGCCGACCGTCCCCTCCCGGTCGGGTGACGGCCACCCAACCGGGCTCCCCGATGAGGTGGAAGTTCGGATGTCGGGCGGCGAGCGCCGCGCCGAGACCGGCGTCGATCAGCCTCGCGGTCATCGCGCCGAGCCGCAGCTCGTCGAGCTGCAGCACCCGGCACGAGTTGGTGATCCGCATCCCCAGCGAGAGCTTGAGCATCACCGGGATATCCGGCCGCCAGACGGTACGCAGCGACGAGGTGGGATACCACCGGTGTCCGGACATCCCGAGGTCGATCAGGCGGCCGTCCGCGAGCAGATCGGCGACCGGTTCCCGCCTGCTGACCTCGCCCGCCTGCCAGGGATGCGCGGGTACCACGACGTAACCGGCGGGAATGTCCGGGCGACCGCGTCCGCCGGTCCGAGGGGACACCGCGAGCCCGGGTGGGCCATGTCGGTCTGGTCCGGAACCGGACGAGGCCGAGAGGTCGGACTTCGGCTCCTCGGCCCCACCGTCTTCCCTGGCCAGATCCGCCAGCAGCCGGATCAGGCCCCGGCCGTTCGTGCCGAGGGCCTGGTCCCGCCCTCCGGAGCGGGTCGTCGTGTTTCCCGAGACGGTCACTACGGAGGGATGGGCGGCGAACCAGTGCAGCGCAAAGGACCCGCCGACTTCCGGGGAGTAGGTGGCCAGTGCCTCCGGCGAAGCCCCTTGGCGACTCTTGGCCGCCGGATGGAACGGATGACCAGTGATCAGGGCCTGCTCCGCGGCGAGGAACGGGGGGACGGCGGCCGGGTCCGGCCCGGGACTGCGGGCTGCGAGGCAGCTCGCGATCCAGCCGGCGGAATCGATGATCCTTCCCAGCGCCTGGGCGCCGAGGGCTGGCGGTAGCCCATCCCGCGTGGCGACCTCCCGGACGAGCAGCGCGGCGAGCAGGCCCGCGTCCACCGGGGCTGGTTCGTGGGCCGCGCAGACCAGGCGCGGTGGTCCGAACCCGTGCCATCCGGACGGGGAGTGGTGCGTCAACGTCGCCCGAACGGACAGGCCGGACGCGGGTAGGTCGATGCCGAGCGTCCGGGCGTCGGCCGGTAACCGGATGCCCGTCTCCCGCACCCAGCACCGCAGCAGAGTCTCCGTGACGATCTCGTCCGCGATGGTCTCGGGCTGCGGTCGATCGTCGGTCACGACCGCCGCCGGGCCCTGGTGGAACCACCGGTGGCAAGGACGTCCCCGGTCTCGGCGATCAGCCCGAGCAACGCGTCGACGTCCGCCGCGGTGGCGTCGGGATTGAGCAGGGTCAGCTTCAGGAAGACCTCGTGACGGGGACCGATCTGGGTG
>NZ_CDWWEW010000341.1:0-5533 GCF_977966315.1 Frankia sp. CeRuru1 | reverse complement strand
GACGGCGGCGGCGGTGGTGTTGTCGACACCGGGCAGCGGGGCGCCGGAGACGTTGTCGTCGTAGACGATCGCCAGGGTGTTGGCCGCCGCGTCGTAGGCCCACACCCGGTTGTCGCCCTTGGTGGTGAAGTAGCACTTGCCGGCCGAGTACCAGGCGCCCTCGCCGCCGTTGAACAGCTTGGCGCCCGAGACCTGGTCGCGGGTGGGTGTGGGGCTGCCGTCGGGGTCGGGCACGTTTGCCCAGGACAGCACGCCGGAGACCTCCTTGAGTACCTGCAGGGTGCCGGAGGACAGGTTGCCCCAGGTGGTGGGCACAAACCGGTAGAAACACCCGTCGGACGCGTCCTCGGTCAGGTAGATCACCTTCCGGTCCGGGTCGGCGGCAGCAGCCTCGTGGTTGAATCGGCCCATCGCGGCCCGCCGGACAGCCGCGTTGACCCCCCACGGGTCGGTCTCGTACACGTAGCCGGTGCTGGTCTCCTCACACGACAGCCAGGTGTTCCACGGGGTGGTCCCGCCCGCGCAGTTGCGGTTGGTGCCGGACAGGATGCTGTAGGCGCCAATGATGTTGGCGTTGCTGTTGAACTTCACGGCACTCACGCCGCCGCCGCCGCTGCCTACCTCGGCGTTGGACACATAGATCCAGCCCGTGCCGTTGGCGAAGCAGGCGCCGCCGTCCGGGGCCCTGTGCCAGGTGTAGCTGGTGCCCGACACGGTCTGGGTGGATCGGGCGATCACCCGGCTGGTGAAGCCTGACGGCAACATGATTCCGTTGGCGTCGGCTGACTGCAGCGGCCCGTAGGGGCTGTTACCCGGTACCGCCGGGTAGGCCACGGCCGCCGCGCGCCACAGCGAGCCACTGAAGGCCGCCGCGCCGACGCTGACAAGACCGGTCCGAAGGAGAGTTCGACGATCCATTCCTGCTCCCATCTCCACGTGAGGATGCCGCGCTCGCCCGAGCGTCTCCGCCCGAGCCGCAGTATTCCGTGCCGCCGGCAATCTAACGTACGGTGAGAAAATACGACAGAATCGTGGCGTGAACATTGTGAAACCGACTGGCCAACAATATCAACGTAGAGTCAAGGTCGACCCGGTAATTATTCGAGGTGAAATCTTACCCAATGTTCGATGTAATTCGGATGTTGCGGTGGGGGCTGGCTTTGTGCGGCCGTGTCGGAGAGGGCGCTGGTTACTCACGTGGAACGGGTCGACGACCAGGCGGGCGTGCGGCAGATTCCCAGCGAGGCCTGGCGATCCGTTCAGCCCTCGCCGGTGAAGTGCAGGGTGACGCGATGCCGGTCCGACGGCCAGGCGGGCACCTGGAGAACGTCCCGGTGGGCCGTTTTTCCCCGCGGCGTCATCGCGACTTCGACCGAACGCTCACCCGCCGGGATGAACACATCTACGCCGGTAATGAAGCCGATCCCGAAATACGCCGGAATCGGCATCATGAGGTGGGTGACGCCATCGGAATTCCGGTCGAACAGGTAGACGCCCAGGGCCATTTTGGACCGGGGTGCGTCGGCGGCATTCAGCACGTTCTTCCCATCGATGCTGAGGACGTCGTCGGCGTCCCCCTGGTCCCCCCACCATTCGAGCGAGCGTTCGACGACCAGGCCGGTGTGCCCGGGACCGGTCTCCATCCCGCCGCCGATCTCCTTGCCCGGCTGGCTTGTCAGCAGGCGTACGAGGTGATCGTCGCGGCGGAACGGCTGGTAGTAGAAGTGGTGGTCGGGTTCCCCGCCGCGTACGATCACGAACTCGTAGGTGGAGGCGCCGTCACCCCGGAACGGACCCCAGGATCCGTCGCCGGAGAGGTGGAAATAACCTTTGAGGCTGTTCGCCCCCCGCCGGCCCGTCCGTGGGTCGACCCGGTGAACCTCCAGTCTGGCGTCCCGCACACCGACATTCATCGGATAGAGCAGGGCTCGGCCGGAGATCTCGATCGGGCCCTGCTTCGGCACCACGCCGGTCGTGTGCGGAGTGGTTCCGGTGAGGAACCGGTACATCTCCCTGAAGGTGGCCGCCGAGGTCAGGAGCTGGGCGCGGTCCTGGTCGACGAACCGCACGTTGGCGGCCCCCTCGACGCGCCGGGTCGGATCGTTCTCGCCCCAGACCGCCAGGGTGGGCACCCCGGCCGGGGGTCTGCCCGCGAGCGAGCCTCCGACAGTGACGTAGTGCGCGACCCGGTTCGCCCGGTCGGACGAGCTGGTCAGGTACCGCTCGCTCAACGCGGCGCCCTCGAGATGCGCCACCAGATCGAGCTTCTTCGTCCCGGTCGCCTTGAGGACACTGGCGATCTTCGCATCGAGGTTCGGGAGGACCTCCTTGACGGGGTTGGCCGAGGACGACGCGTCGTAGTCGAAGGCCTCGACGTGGTCGACGGGATAGCCGTTTGCGGTGAATCGTTGCGCCGGTGTCTCGAAGAGGCTGCCCGACCCGAGGCTGCCGTGCACGAACAGGATCGGGAGGCGAGAGGCATCCGGGGCGGCGTCCGCGGCGTCCGCCAGCTCCCGCGCGAGCGCCGGGGAGCGTCCTGCGCCGGGCTCCGTGCCGCCACTGCCGGAACAGGCGACCGCCAGTCCGGCGATGGCAAGCGCGCTCAGCAGGTGGAAGCAACGGCGGCGAGCCACTCGACGTCCCTTTCCCTCGGGATATCCGACGGCCACGCACCGGGCCACCGTCAGCATTTCTCCGGTCGGTTACACCTCGGTAGCTGCGCACCACTGGATCGGACGTTCTCCGCGTCCGACGCATCTCTGGCCAGAGCACAGTACATCGGGCCAGCGCACAGGACGGCCAGGCCCGCGTGAGCTTCGGTGCGGACGCGGCCGTGCCCCTGGTCAAAAACAAGGTGCGGGCCCGGCCAGTCGCCTGTCATCATCTCGGCGTGGACAGCGCGGCCGGCGGGGTTCCGCATCAGGAGGTGCGGTTGCCTGGCATCGGTTCCCGGGGCACCGGTCAAAACGGCACCGGCCCGGACGGTGTCGCCCCGGACGGCACCGGCCCGGACGGTGTCGCCCCGGACGGCACCGGCCCGGACGGTGTCGCCCCGGACGGTGTCGGCACCGCCGTGGACAACCTCGTTTCCCGCCGGGTGGAGCGGCAGGCCGCCCTGCGTTCCTATCTGCGTTTCGTCGCGACCTTCAAGGGGCCGGCTCTCCTGGTCGTCGGTGTCTTCGTCCTGTCCAACAGCCTGCTCGCCGTGATACCGGTCTTCATCGGCCTTTTCGTGCAGGCTCTCGCCGCCGCCCCGGTACAGACCCACGACGCGTACCTGTACGCCGGCGTCCTTCTCGCATGCAACATCGGCCATGACCTGACCTGGCGCGGTGCCGAGGTGCTGTATCTCCGGCTGCTCAACCACCGGGGCTACGAATACGAGAACATTCTCTTTGGAAATGTCATAAACGAGCGGTACCCATACTTCGTCGGCAAGTTCACCGGAAAGATCAGCAGCTATGTGAGCACGCTCGGCCGCGAGTTCCGAGAGATCCTCGAGACGGCGTGCTTCACGTACGTCGAACAGCTGGTCAAGGTTCCGGCGATCATAATGATCATGTTCTCGGTGAACCTCTACTCGGGCCTGACCTTCCTGGGTTCCGTCGCGATTATGCTTCTTGTCGGCAGGCACACCGTCAGTCGTTCGGCCCGCGCGGAGAAGCGGCTCGCGGACGAGGTCTCGGAGATGGACGGTTACGTGATAGACGTCATCTCGAACTTCGTGAGTGTGAAGTCGTTCCTCCAGGAGGAGGCCGAGTACGAGCGGGTCCGCCGGCGTCGTCGCCGGGTCATCGCCGCCGCGTATCGCTCGTCCTTCTGGAGCATTGTGTTCTGGACCTCGATGAGCCTCGTGGTCCGGTATCTCGTCTGGCCGGTGTCGATCGTCCTCAACCTGCATCTGTTCCTCCGCGGTGAGATGAGCCTGGCCCAGTTCACGACCTTTCTCTCCGCGCTGGTCCTCTTCTCCGACTTTATCTGGGGGACGGTGTGGGAGATCGCGCAGCTTAATCTCCGGCTCGCCCGAATCGAGGAGGCCTACCACTATCTCTTCGCTGGTCGGGACATCCTGTCGGCCAGTCCGGATAATTCAGCCGGTTCAGCCGGTTCGGGCCGTCCCGCGGTTCTTCCCGTAGTTTCCGGTCGGCTGCAGTTCCAGGGCCTGTCGTTCGCCTATCCCGAGAACGACCGGAACCTCGTGCTCGCGGGCATCGACCTGGCCATCGAGCGGGGCGAGAAGATCGGCATCGTGGGTCGCAGCGGAAGCGGCAAGACGACGTTCATCAAGCTGTTGCTGGGCTACTACCCGCTCCCGCCGGGCATGGTCGCCGTGGACGGTGTTCCGGTGCCCAACCGCCAGCTCGCCCGGGGCATCTCCTACGTTCCGCAGGACACCACCCTCTTCCACCGGTCCATCCGGGACAACATCGTCTACGGCACCGCGGGCCCGGTGACCCAGGCGCAGGTGGAGGCGGCGGCGCTGCGGGCCCACGCGCACAGCTTCATCTCGCGGGCGCCCGACGGTTACGACACCGTCGTCGGGGAACGCGGCATCAAACTCTCGACCGGGCAACGGCAGCGGATCGCCATTGCCCGCGCCTTCCTGGACGACAAACCCATGCTCATTCTGGACGAGGCGACGAGCGCGCTGGACAGCGAGAGCGAGGTACTCGTCCAGAACGCACTCGAGGACCTGTGGCGAGACAAGACGGTGATCGCCGTCGCGCACCGGCTGTCGACCCTGCTGCACATGGACCGCATCGTCGTCCTCGACGACGGCCGCGTCGTGGAGCAGGGGTCCCATCACGAGCTGCTCGAGCGGCGGGGGCGCTACTACCGGCTGTGGCAGCGGCAGAGCGGAGGAATGATCCCGGTCGAGTAGTCGCCGGATGACGGTGACCGCCCGACCACGACGAGCGGAGGGCCTGTCCTGCCCCTACAGAACCGTTGACGGAGCCTGCGCAGGGCTGTTAGCTTGCTCAAGCGAAACGAAAATCGTTTTCGTTTCGTTTGAGTCAACGGGGGCATCCGCTGTCCATCGATCAACCTACGTCGGTACGTGCCACGCCGACGCCATCGGTGGGTGCCGCGGACGCGGTACGGCTGCGGGCGGTGGCGGCGCTCCGACCCGCCCGCGGGATGCCCGCGGTCACTGCCGGCGCCGTGCTGCCGCGGGCGGCGCGCAGCGCGCGCGGCAGGTTCCTGATCACTCTGCTCGCCCTGGTGCTGGCGACGCCGATTGTTGTTGGGGCAGCGATCGGCGTGGGTTCGGTATCGGTGCCTCCCGGCGAGGTGTGGTCCAGCGTCGTGGCTCATCTGACCGGCAACGGTGCTCAGTCCTCGATGATCAACGATCAGATTATCTGGCAGGTGCGGACGCCGCGGGTGTTGCTGGCGTTCGTGGTGGGTGCGGGCCTGGCCGTGGCCGGAGCCGTGCTGCAGGCGGTGGTGCGCAACCCCCTCGCCGATCCGTATGTGCTGGGCGTGTCCTCGGGGGCCTCCGTCGCCGCGGTCGCTGTCCTCACCCTGGGAG
>NZ_CDWWEW010000340.1:0-5543 GCF_977966315.1 Frankia sp. CeRuru1 | reverse complement strand
CGACCACGGCGTGGACAGGAGGTACTCCGTGGATCCCGATTTTCCGCTGCTCAGCGTCTTCCTCTATATGCTGTGGTTTTTTGCTTTCATCCTGTGGCTGTGGTTGCTGTTTTTCGTGATCATGGACGTGTTCCGCAGCCAGGATCTGTCCGGATGGGCGAAGGCCGCCTGGACGGTCGCGATCGTGGTGCTGCCCTGGCTCGGCGTGATCGCCTACCTGATCGTGCGGGGTGGAAGTATACACGAGCGCAGCCGCGCCGCAGCGCAGCGCGATGAACAGGCCTGGCGCGCCTACCTCCAGGAGGCCGCCAGGACGACGAGCGACGCCGACGAACTTGGCAAGCTCGCGCACCTGCGCGACCGGGGGATCATCAGCGAGGCCGAGTTCGAGCGGGGCAAGACCAAGATCTTGACCTGACAAGATCCTGACCTGATCCGCCGGTGCCGTCCCGTGGGCCCGGCACGCGTACCGGGCCCACGGGACAGGTCTACGGGACAGGTCTACGGGACAGGTCGTCCGCGGACCGCGTCACTGCCAGCCGGGCAGCCGGGAGGCGGCGGCCCGGTCGGCGAGCCACAGGCTGCGGTCGCGGCCGACGGCTCCCGTCGCCGGGATCGTGATCGGTCCCGCTCCGGAGAACGACGCCGCGACCGCATCGGCCTTCTCCTCCCCGGCGACGATCACCCAGACCTCGTGGGCGGACTGGATGGCCGGCAGGGTCAGTGTGACGCGTTCCGGCGGTGGCTTGGGGCAGTCATGCACGGCCACCACCGGCTCGGTCGCGACGACCGCGGGGGAGCCCGGGAACAGCGAGGCGACATGGCCCTCCGGGCCGAGCCCGAGGAGCACCACGTCGAAGCTCGGCACCGCCGCTCCGGTGACGGCACGGGTGGCCAGCAGCGCGGCGTACTCCACCGCGGCGGACTCCGGGTCGGCATAGCCGGAGGCCGCGGCTCGTCCCTCGACGTCACCGCCCGCGGTCGGGGCCGCCAGATGGCCCATTGGGAAGATCCGTTTGGGATCCGCCGGGATGTGATCGAGCAGCGCCTCCCGCGCCTGCCGCTCGTTGCGGTCGGGCGAGCCGGCCGCGACGAACCGCTCGTCGCCCCACCAGATGTCGACCTTGCTCCAGTCCACCGCGTCGAGAGCCGGGTTCGATCGCACCGCCCGCAGCAGGGCGATGCCGATGCCACCGCCGGTCAGGACGAGTGAGGCCTCCCCGCGGGCCGTCTGGGCGTCCACCAGCCGGGTGATCAGACGGGCCGCGGCGGCCCTGGCCAGCACCCCGGCGTCACGATGGAGGACGAGCTCCGGCTCGGCCGTCATGCGCCACCCACCGCCCGTTCGTTGTTCGGGGCACTCGTCGGGGCGGTGCCCGGGGCCGCGGTGCCCGGGGTCACGGCGCTCGACGTCACGGTGCCGGCGGCCAAGGCGTCCGTGGCGCCCACGGTCTGGTCCATCGGGTCCCGCCAGATGTGCTCTCGGTGCGGCGAGCGCCTGGTCAGGTTCGGCAGGCCGCTCCAGGTACCCAGGGCCTCGGCGTAGACGGCGTCGTCGTCGAGCCGGCGCAGCTCCTCGGCGAGCAGGTCCCCGACGCCCCGGTCGGACAGGGGCAGTACCCGGTCCGGGTACCCGGTGCGGGAGATCATCGCCGACCGGGAGTCGGTGCGGGAGACGGCTAGCCGGTCCCCGTCGAGGGCGACGGCGACCGCCGTGATACCGGGCCGGCCACCCGTCTCGTCGACCGTCACCGGGACGGCGAGCCTGTTCTGGAGCCAGCCGGCGAACAGCTGGGCGCTCGGATCGGCCCGGCCGGCGGTGATGACGGCTGAGTCCGGCCGCTCGCTGACCACCGCGTCGAAGGCGGCGGCGAGCAGGGTGCGCCAGGGCGACAGCCTGGTCCAGGACAGGTCCGTGTCGCCGGGGGCGAAGTCCGCGGCCCGCTGGAACAGCGCCGACAGCGGGTCCGGGCTGGCGGTGACGTCGGTGACCCGCCGGTCGGCGAACACGCCGAGCGGGTCGTAGGCGATCCGGGTCGGCGGCTCGTCGTGCCACCAGGTGACCACCGGGGCGTCCGGTGCGAGCAGGGGAAGCACGACCGATTCCGCGTGCAGCGCCAACCGGCCGGACATCCGCATCACGACCGCTTCGCCCGGGCCGAGCCGACCGCCGATCGAGACCTCGGCGTCGAGCCGGGGATGCGGCACGTCGACCTGCCGGCGGACGACGATCAGTAGCCGGCACGGATGGGCGGAGGCCGCCAGCGTCGCCGCGCCCTCGGCGGCGCTGACGTGCTTTTCGTCGACGACGACGACGAGGGTCAGCGCCAAGCCGAAGGCCAGGGCTCCGGCCGCCCGTCGTTCGGCGGCGAGGGCCTTGACCACCTCAGAACCGGTGGTGTCCCACAATGTGGTCACGAGGGGCTCCTAATCCATGGTCATGGCCGCCGCCACCGGCGACCGTCGTGGGCGAGCATCTCGTCGGCGGCCGCCGGGCCCCAGGTGCCGGCCCGGTAGCGGTGCGGGGTGATGCCCGCCCAGTGCCGCTCCAGCGGATCGACGATCCGCCAGGACTCCTCGACCTCCGCGTTGTTCGGGAACAGCGTCGCGTCGCCGAGCAGCACGTCGAGGATCAGCCGTTCGTAGGCCTCCGGCAGCGCCTCGGTGAACGCCTCACCGAACAGGAAGTCCATCGCGACGTCCCGGACCTCCATCGCCGAGCCGGGGACCTTGGAGCCGAACTTGAGCGTGACCCCCTCGTCGGGCTGCACCCGGATGACCAGTTGGTTGTTGCCGAGCTCGGTAGTGGCGGTCTCGTCGAACGGCAGGTGCGGCGCCTTCTTGAAGAAGATGGCGATCTCGGTGACCCGCCGTGGCAGCCGCTTGCCGGTCCGCAGGTAGAACGGCACCCCGGCCCACCGGCGCGTCTCGATGCCGAGGCGCACCGCCGAGAAGGTCTCCGTCCGCGACTGCGCGGGGATGTCCTGTTCGTCGAGGTAGCCCGGGACCCGCTCCCCGGCGAGCCAGCCCTGCTCGTACTGCCCCCGTACCGCGTAGCGGGTGAGGTCCGTGGGCAGCGACACCGCGCGGAGCACCTTCAGCTTCTCGGTGCGGATGGTCTCCGCGCCGAAGCTGACCGGCTCCTCCATCGCGGTCAGGGCGAGCAGCTGCAACAGGTGGTTCTGGAGCACGTCCCGGGCGGCGCCCGTCCCGTCGTAGAAGCCGGCCCGGGTGCCGATCCCGACGTCCTCGGCCATGGTGATCTGCACCGAGTCGACGAACTGGGAGTTCCAGATCGGTTCGAACAGCGTGTTGGCGAAGCGCAGCGCGAAGAGGTTCTGGACCGTCTCCTTGCCCAGGTAGTGGTCGATGCGGAACACCCCGGACGGGGTGAAGACGTCGTCGACGAGCGCGTTGAGCTGCCGGGCCGACTCCAGGTCGTGACCAAACGGTTTCTCGACGACGACCCGGCGCCAGCCGCCCGAACCCGCGGCCGAGGAGAGCCCGGTGCGCTGCATCTGCTTGAGCACGACCGGGAAGGCCGACGGCGGGATCGACAGGTAGAACGCCGCGTTGCCACGGATACCGTGGGAGTGCTCCAGGCTCTCCAGCGTGCGGGCGAGCCGGTCGAACGCGGCGTCGTCGTCGAAGGACCCCGGCAGGAACCGCACGGAGCCCGCCAGCCGGTCCCAGACCTCTGCACGGAAGGGGGTGCGGGCGCCCTTCTCGGCGGCCTGCCGGGCGAACTCGGCGAAGTCCTCGTCGGGCCAGTCCCGGCGGGCGAACCCGAGCAGGACGAAACCCGGCGGCAGCAGGCCGCGGTGGGCCAGGTCGTAGACGGCGGGGATCAGCTTCTTGCGGGCCAGGTCGCCGGTAGCGCCGAACACCACCAGGGCGCTCGCGTCCGGCAGGCGCGGCAGTCTGCGGTCACGTGGGTCCCGCAGCGGGTTGGTACTCACCGTGGGCGCCACCCGTTCCCCCTTCGTTCTGCTTGTGGTCTCTCCGAGGTTGTTTCACCGGGGACCGTCGGGTGTCCATGAACGACGCTGAGACGATCATCACGGCCGTGGCGACGGCCGTGGCGACGGCCGTGGCGATCGCCACGGCCACGGCCGTCGCCAGGCCTTACGCGGACGAACCGGGTGAGCCCAGGTGCGCCGCGATGGTGTCCAACAGCTGGGTCCACGAGTCCTCGAACTTCTGTACGCCCTGGCTCTCCAGGGTCTCGATCACGTCGTCGAGATCAATTCCGACGGCCGTGAGCTGGGCGAACACCTCGTGGGCCTCCTCGTAGCGGGGGCGGATCGTCTCACCCGTCACCGACCCGTGGTCGGCGAACGCCTCCAGGGTCGCCTCCGGCATCGTGTTGACGGTTCCGGGCGCGATCAGCTCGGTGACGTAGATCGTGTCCGGCAGGGACGGGTCCTTGGTGGACGTCGACGCCCACAACGGGCGTTGGGGCTTCGCGCCGGCCGCGGCCAGGGCCGCCCAGCGGGGGGTGGCGAACGCCTTCTCGTACCGCTCGAAGGCCAGCCGGGCGTTGGCGACGGCGGCCCGGCCGCGCAGCGCCTTCGCCTCCGAGGTGCCGATCTTCTCCAGCCGCTGGTCGACCTCGGTGTCCACCCGGCTGACGAAGAACGACGCGACCGAGGCCAGGTCGGTGATGTCGCGCCCCGCGGCCAGGGCCTTCTCCAGACCGGTCATGAACGCGTCGATCACGGCGTCGTACCGGTCGAGTCCGAAGATCAGCGTCACGTTCACGCTGATGCCCTGGGCGAGCGTCTCGGTGATCGCCGAGAGGCCGGCCCGGGTGGCGGGAATCTTGATGAACAGATTGGGCCGGTCGACCAGCCACCACAGGGCACGCGCCTCGGCGAGCGTGCGCTCGGCCTCGTGGGCGAGCCGGGGATCGACCTCCAGGGACACCCGGCCGTCGACGCCGCCGCTGGCGTCGTAGACGCCGCGCAGCACGTCGCAGGCGTCGCGCACGTCGGCGGCCGTGATGGCCCGGACGGCCTCGCCGACGTCCACGCCGCGGATCGCCAGGTCGTGCAGCTGCTCGTCGTACAGGTCGCTCGAACTGATCGCTTTCTGGAAGATGGTCGGGTTGCTCGTCACGCCGACGACGCCGCGGTTCTCGACCAGGTGGGCGAGGTTGCCGGTGCGTAGGCGGTCCCGGCTGATGTCGTCCAGCCAGACCGCCACTCCGGCGGCTGAGAGCTCGGACAGGGGATTGCTCATCGGGCTGACTTCCTCTCCGCGGGCGGTGGCGTCCTCACCATGTCTCCAAGGTCTCCAAGCTGTCCTCCGATGGGCGCACCCCTTCAGGGCACTACCCTCTGGGGCCGGCTCCATCCCAGCCTGTTTCCAGTCTGCGGATCCCCGTGACAGTCGGGTGGCGGTTGGGAGAACAACGCGCACGACGAGTGGAATCCCGGTCCCTGTGGTTCATGCCCGATGCCCGCCGTCCATGCGCCATACCCACCGTCGCTGTCCGATGCCCCACGCCAGTACATGTCGGTCGCCGCCGCCCGGGGGGCCGC
>NZ_CDWWEW010000339.1:0-5559 GCF_977966315.1 Frankia sp. CeRuru1 | reverse complement strand
ACTCTGGGACGTCACCGAGCCGACCGACCCCCGCCAGCTCGGCCAGCCGCTCACCGGCCACACCGGCGCCGTGACCTCACTGGCCTTCACCGGCCGCGTCCTCGCCACCGGCAGCGCCGACACCACGGTGCGACTCTGGGACGTCACCGAGCCGACCGACCCCCGCCAGCTCGGCCAGCCGCTCACCGGCCACACCGGCGCCGTGACCTCACTGGCCTTCACCGGCCGCGTCCTCGCCACCGGCAGCGCCGACACCACGGTGCGACTCTGGCAGGTTTCCTGAGGCCCGGCCGGCGACCGGAGGAGGCGGCCTCGGTGGTCGTCCTCCCGGCCATCATCGGGGGCTACGGCGCCGAGGCGGTGTCCAAGGCGGTGTCCGAGGCGGCGGAGGCTGCCGCGGCATCGGGTGGGGCGCCCGGCCGGGTGGATCGATCCCGGCCGGGCCCAGGCCCCGCCGCGCGGCGATCAGGCCGCGCAGGTAGACCACCGCCGCGATAATCACGGTGATGTCGTCGATCAGTCCGATCGGCCCCAGCGGAATCTCCGGGACGGCGTCCACCGGGGAGATGACGTAGGCGAGGCCCGCCAGGGTCGCCACGAGGCCCCGCAGCGGCAGCCGGTACTTCCGGACGACGACCAGCGCGGCCACGGCCAGCGCCAGGATGATCACGGCGAGGACCCCGAGGGCGACGAGCAGCCCGGTTCCGACGCTGTCACTCATCGCTGCCCACCACTCATCGCTGCCCACTGTCGTTCATCGCTGTCCACTCCCGCAAGATCGGCCGGATCCGTCGGCTCATCGTGTCGTCCGCGAGGGATCGCCACCGAATCCCTCGCGGTGATCCTCGATCAGGATGCCCATCCGGCGCCATCTCGAACATCGGAACAGCATTTTCATCCGGCGGACGTGTCGGTGGCCGCGCCGGTAGGCTTCGCCCTGTGTCCCGGACGGATTCCCCGGTTTCGCCCGGGCGGCTGCTGGCCGTCAGTGACGTGCATGTCGCCTACCCCGAGAACCGGCGGATGGTGGAGGACATCGCACCCGGATCATCCGACGACTGGCTGATCCTCGCCGGTGACGTCGCCGAGACGGTCGCCGATATCGAGACGACGTTCAAGCAGCTCAGCGGGCGTTTCGCGAAGGTTGTCTGGGTGCCGGGGAATCACGAGCTGTGGACTCCCAAGCAGGACCCGGTGCAGCTGCGCGGCGAACAGCGCTACCGGCATCTCGTGGAGATCGCCCGCGGGCTGGGTGTCGTCACCCCGGAGGATCCCTATCCGGTCTGGGAGGGCACGGGCGGTCCCGTCGTCGTCGCGCCGTTGTTCGTGCTCTACGACTACACCTTTCGTCCCGCCGAAACGGCGACGAAGGAGGAGGCGCTGGCCCTGGCCCGGGAAAGCGGGATCGTGTGCACCGACGAATGGGTGCTGCACCCGGACCCGTATCCCACCATCGACGCCTGGTGCCAGGCCCGGGTCGCGCAGACCCGGGCGCGCCTCGGCGACATCGATCCGACAATGCCAACGGTGCTCGTCAACCACTGGCCACTCGTCCGTCAGCCCACCGCGGTACTGCGGTACCCCACATTCGCGCTGTGGTGCGGCACCACGAGCACGGCCGACTGGCACACGCGGTTCCGGGCCAGCGCGGTCGTCTACGGTCATCTGCACATTCCCCGCACCACCTGGTACGACGACGTCCGCTTCGAGGAGGTCTCGATGGGCTACCCCCGGGAACGCGCGGTGTGGGGCAAGCCATGGTCCGGGCTACGGCAGATCCTGCCCTTCCCCGCACCGCCGGCCCGCCGGGACTGAGCGCGATGTCAGGATCGAGTTCCACGCCGGGATCGAGAGTGGCGCCGGGGGCAGGCTCGGCGCCGCCGGGGGCGCCGGCTTCGACGTCAGGGACGGGTAGCGGGGTAACGGGTAGCGGAGTAAAGAGGGTGGATCCGCGCCTGCTTGCGAGCCTGCTGCCCGCGGCGGCCGTCGCCGTCGAGGCATTCGAGGACGATCCCTCGGCCGTGCTGTTCCCCGAGGAGGCCGCGCTGCTGAGCCGCGCGGTCGACAAGAGGCGCCGCGAGTTCACCACCGCCCGGGTATGCGCGCATCGCGCGCTGGAGGGGCTCGGGCTTCCGGCGGCGCCGATCCTGCCCGGTTCCCGCGGCGCACCCGGCTGGCCGGACGGAGTGGTGGGAAGCATCACCCACTGCGCCGGCTACCGGGCGGCCGCGGTGGCCCGGGCGGCGGAGGTCCACACCATCGGCATCGACGCCGAGCCGAACGAACCCACACCCGGCGGGGTACTGAAGGAGATCACCGTTCCCGCCGAGGAGGGCTGGCTCGCGGCCCTCACCCGCGCCCGCCCGGCCGTCTGCTGGGACCGGCTGCTGTTCAGCGCCAAGGAGTCCGTCTACAAGGCGTGGTACCCGCTGGCGGAACGTTGGCTTGGCTTCGGAGACGCCGCCCTCGTGATCCACCCGGGCACCGCACCTATGGGCCCGCCGGCGCTGGGCCCGGCCGCCCGGGGCACCTTCACCGCGAAACTCCTGGTGGCGGGGCCGCGGCTGGCCTGCGGTGAGCTGACCGGCTTCGACGGTCGTTGGCTCTCGGCCCGCGGCCTGCTGGTCACCGCGATCACCGCGCCGCACCTGGACGGCACCCCCGTGGCGACAGCATCCCCCCAGACGCACCCTGCCTATCCAGAGGGATAAATCGGGCACGAAAGGCTCTGGAAAGACAAGGAACCGGATCCTGGTCAACGGCCGCCGCACGGACCCGCCGAACGCGACGCTAGGCAGACGCGACGCTAGGCAGAGTCGTCCACGTCCACGACAATCTCCCCGCCCAGCACGAAGCCTCCGGACAGACGCAGGTCGTCACCGCTCCAGAACCTCCCCGGGTCGTACCAGTTCGGATGGCGACCGGACGGCAGCAGGCCCATCGCCTCGTAGGTAACAGCCACGACCTCGGCGCAGTACGCGGTCTCCAGCGCGTGCTCGCTCGTCATCCGGCGGGGACGCGGAAGCCGGCCACGCAGCCAGCGTGTCGCCAGCCGGGCCGTGGACGGAAACGGCGTGCCGTCGAGCCGTGCGACGGTCCGCAGCACGGCATCCTCCTGCTCGGCGCGGACCGCGGGCTCAAGCTGACGCAGCCAGGCCCGCTGGCCGTAACGGCGCGCCCAGACCTCCACCGCCGCACGCAGGTCGTGCAACTGCACGCCGCGCTGATGCGTGCCCGCCCAGACGTCCGGCAACGATTTCCCCAGCTCGGCGTGCCACATCAGCGGCGGAAGATCGTCAACGACCACCGCCATGCCGACATGGTTCACCGGGCTGTTGGTCGTCGTCTGGATCGCCCGGTCCACCGCCGTGCGGCCGCGGAACAGCCACAGGTCGCCGGTCCGCGTCAGTTCCAGGGCATCGGCCAGGCTGATCCGCGAATCAGGCATGCCGGTAGCATGCCGCAGCCGACGCAAGGGCGCCCTAACCTGGACGGATGAATCGCGCTCGATGGGGAAAGCTGCTCGGCGTGGCCGGACTCGCCGGAGTGGCCGCCACCGGCGTGCTCGTCGCGCGCAGCCAGCGCCGGCGGGTCGCCTACTCCCCCGAGGAGGTCCGCGCCCGCCTGCACGCGCGGCTGGCCGCGTCCGACGCCCCGCAGGCCGACGAGAATGGTTCCACCCTTGCCTGATCCTCGGCATCGGGCTCACGGTGCGTTCTCACTCCGGACCCGCCGGACCCGCGCAACCGGCCGCGCGGCGCCGAAAATCGCTGGACGGCACGACTGGGAATGATGAGATCGAGCCATGAGCACCCGTACCTTCCGCATCACCGTCCGCGGCGCCTTCGACGGGCTGACCGATGACCAGCGCACCGAGCTGCTGGCCCACGCGGCGGAACACGACATCCTGCAGGCCGCGTTCACGCCGAAGGGCAGCCTTACCTACGACATCGCCACCAGGCCCTTCTTCACCTTCCGTTTCTTGGATTCCGGCGAGGCCGAGGAGGACATGGTGGCCGCGACCGACCGTGCGCGGGCGACCGCCGCAGCCTGGCTGACCGAACGCGGCTACCGCTACAAGAACCTCCGGTCGCAGGCCGAGGATCTTTCCAAGGTCCCGTTGGGTGCCCGTGGACGGCGCGCCGCCCGACAGATCTGACCGGGTCTCTGGGCGCGGGCAGCCGCGGTCGTCGCCGAGCCGCGGATCGATGCGGAGATGGTCGATGGTGTCGTAACCGTGGGCGGAGGAGGCGAAGATCGGCCCGAGCGCGAGGCCGGACGCACCGAGCCGGCGCACAGGCTTACTGCGGTCCTCGGGTCTGGGAGGCTCCCTGAGGAGCGTTCACGGCCCGTTCTGGAGGGCACGGACGGTGCGCCATCAGTGCAGCGGGACGGTGTTGAGCGCCCGGTGCAGGCTGCCGAACTGCTTGTGATGTTCATCGAACGGCACCGCGACGGTCTGGATCCCGAACCGCGACAGCACCGGTTCGGTCCAGGGCGCACTCGCCGTGGATACCAGGGCGGCCGGCTCCGGCCGGAGGACCGATTCTGATTCCGGCCGGAGGACCGATTCCGGCGGCGCGAAGGCCGGCAGGAAGAACACCCCAGCGGCGAAGGCGGCGACCATGTCCGGTGCCAGCGGACAGACGGCGAGATTGATCGTTCGCAGGGCGTCGACCAGCGTCGTCTCCCGGCCGGCGACGCCGTCGCGTTCCACCACCGCCGGGGCGTGCAGCCGATCGGCGGCGACGAGGGCGATCCCCGGGCCGAGGCCGAGCCAGGAGTTCAGATGGGGCTGGCCGTCACGCCGCAGCTCGTCGCGGACCCGCACCACGTGACCGAAGCTGGCCAGCAGATGCGGACGCAACAGCCCCCAGACTGCCGGGCTGGTCCGCCAACTGGTGCCGAGGACGGCCACATCGCCGCAGCTCACCAGATCCCCGCCTTCCAGGAACAGCGGCTCCGGGACGCGGACCTCGGCCGATCGGCCCCGCAACCCGCGCAGCACGGCCGCCATGACGACCGTCTCGCGGGCCCGGTCCCGGCGCCGCAACCGGCCGACCGCGACCGCTTCACCGAGATCGACATAATGATCACGGGGAAACATCAACCCGGCCAGGGGACGCAGGGCGTAGCTCTCGTCCGCCTGGTCGGGACCGATCACGCCGCGGGCGGCGCCGGGGTCGAGCAGCAGCCGCGGCTGGCGCAGCACCACCGGCACCAACGCCGGCGCCGACCAGTCGTGGAGCGCCTCGCGGGCGGCGGCCATTCGCAGGTCGTCCTCGGCGCTGACCGCGCGGACGGCGAGCTCGATCAGGACCTCCCGGGGCAGCGCCGCGAGGATCTCGGACGGGGCACAGGGACGGGCCCCAAGGTCGGCGAGCACCGCTCGCACCGCGGCGGACTCGGCCGCGGCCCGGACCGGGTCGTAGGACGGACGAGGTGCCAGGAACACCGACGTCTCGGCCGGCTGCACCACCGTCGGATTCTGGATGAGAACCGTCGGCCCGTTCATCCGGTGACCAGGTAGCGACCGCACCGGCCCGGCACCCCCGACAC
>NZ_CDWWEW010000338.1:0-5568 GCF_977966315.1 Frankia sp. CeRuru1 | reverse complement strand
ATGTAAACCAGCTCCGGCAGAGTGTTCGGCGCGGTCGCCGTCCGCTTCCCACTGGGCAAGGCGGAGACGAAGCCGCGCAGGAACTCGCCAGTCAGTTCGACGGCGGTGGCGGTATCGCCGTCCAGGTTCGCGGCCAGACCGGCCAGGTCTAGGCTCGCGTACCGGTAGAACACTCCCGCGGAGAACTCACCGGCGTTCATGTGACCGCTGCCCGCGTCGTCCGGCGACGGAATGTCGTCGACCGCCGTGAAGAAGTCGATCTCAGGGTCGGTGGCGTGCACGGTGAAGGCGTGCGCGACCTGCACCGCGCCGTCGACCTTGCCCCCGGGGAGCTCCGCGAGCATCCGCCCGAACAGGTTGATCGTCGCGTTGCGGCTGGACAGGATCGCCGCGACCTCGGCGACCGGCAGCACCGGCTTGGGCGGCTTCTTCCGCGACTCCGCCTCGACACGATCTCGGTGCCCGTTCGCCAGCTCGGCCAGAGCGTCCAACCCCGCCGCCGGCAGATACAACAGCACCGACGAGATGTCGTTCTTGTCGCGGTCCTTCTCGGTCTTGATGCCGTTCTTGCCAGCGGAGAGCAGGATCTGGGTGCCCGCGTGGGCGGCGAGTTCCGCGGGCCAGCCCCGGGCGACGAGCCGGGTGGCCACCTCGGTGACTATCCGCCTCGTCCGGACCGCCGGATCACCGAGCACGGTCTCGACTTCGCGACGCACCTGCCGCTTCCAGCACTGGCTGGATACCCGTGTCCGTGACTTCCCGCCATACACGACGGTCTTCGGCGCACCGAGATCATCCCGGTTCAGGTTCGCGTAGGGGATGGTCTGCAGTAGGTGAATATCCAGGAACCGGGCGTCGGTCATGGCCGCTCACTTTCGACGTTATCGGCGGCGCCATCGGCACCGTCGGTCGGAATCGACTGATCGGATGCACCTGCCTTGGCCCGGTCGGGGCCGGCGGGGTTCGCATATCCGTAGAACTGCTGCAGCCAGGTCTTCGCGACGGTGTCCGCGTCGGTACCCCAGCGGGCGAGGTCGAGCAGGAGCCGGACCCAGTCGATCGGGATCTGGTCGGACCGTAGATGCCGGACCAGGCGGGGCAGATGCCGGTGCAACCCGTCGACGTCCTGACGGCACAGCAGCCGAAGCCGCGCTTCCAACCGTCCGTAAAGCTCGGCCTGCTCTCGGGCCGGCGCACGGTTCACCGCATCCGCGAGACACCGACCAAGACTGCGACCTGCGCCACCCGACAGCGGCCGGCCGTTCGCCGTCGCTGGACCCGGTTCCAGGGAGCCGACAGCCTCGTCGAACGGCGCCGGATCTGGTTTGGCCACCTCTGCCGTGTCTCCGCCGACAAGAGTGGTCTGGGAGCCGCTGTCCTGGGTGTCTGCCGCCGCTTCGGTCGAAGCTGAGGGCTCGGCGGTGACCTCGTCGCGGGCGGATCGAGGCTGCGCGGCGATCAGTGCTGCCACGGTATAGAAGGCGCGCTCGACCGTGGCGATCTTCATCAGGTCGCTCCGCCGGACGGCACCATCATCCGCCTCACGAACCGCCACCGGAAGGAAAGGACCCACAATCCGGTGCGCGGGCCGC
The DNA here is from genome assembly GCF_977966315.1 of Frankia sp. CeRuru1. Classification (NCBI taxonomy): domain Bacteria; kingdom Bacillati; phylum Actinomycetota; class Actinomycetes; order Frankiales; family Frankiaceae; genus Frankia; species Frankia sp. CeRuru1. The sequence continues at coordinate 3,976 of NZ_CDWWEW010000338.1, read as the reverse complement.
GCGAACGGATGGGAAGGTTCCCTGCCAAGGCTGCGGCGCAGCGCCGCCCGATCCGCCGGAACGTTGGTCGTCTTGAGCGCCCTGGCGACGAGTGCACGCGCCGATCCCTCGAGCACATGCCGGTTCGCCACCGAGCGAACCCCGCGCCATCCGCCCGCATCGCTCGTGGCAGGCAGCAGCGCCGTCCCGCCACCGTCTGCCGGGGACGGGCTGGAGCCGCCGTCCTCCCCTGTCACGACACCTACCTCCTTGTTCACACGCCTCCTTGTTCACACGCCGAGCCGCAGCTGGTAACGGTGCCGGGCCAGCGCCCGGATCACCCTGGGATGAGCTGCCGCCATGATCTGGTCAGCGATGTCGTCGTAGACACCCTCTGCAGACCGGACGAAGTCGGCGGCAGCCCCCGCGAAGATCGGATCTGGGTTCGTGGCCCGCTCCGCCGCATCGAGCGTCCGCCAGAACACGCGCTCCGCGAGCGGCCAGTACCGGCCTTCGGCCACCGCGACCCACGGGCCGGCGCCCGCGTCACGCCGCGACGACCGCGACCTCCCGTTGTCGGCGGGATCCGCGAGAAGCGCCCAGGCGCTCTTCAGAGCGTTGACAAGATTGCGACCAACCTGCTCGGCGGCATCGTGTACCCGCTCTATCCCATGGATGAAGTCAAAGTCGGCATCCTCCAACCAGCGCAGCACAGGAGGCGTCGTCTGGGTGAAGAACTGACGGTCCCGAGTCTGCCCATCCTGATCGAACCCGAAGACGCGGACCCGCATCCCCTCCAGCACGTCCGACGGCAGCTGCTTGACGGAATCGAACAGGCGCGGCCGCCGGATGATGCCACCCTTGCTTTTTAGCAACAATGCGTCAAGATCTCGCCACAACGCCCGGGACGCGCTCGCCGGCCGCGGATAGTCCTCGCCCTTCTTACTCGTCTGGTAGATCAGATAGGGATCGGTTCCACCCTTCCTTTTCTCCCGCCAAGCCCAGGTCAAGGTCGCGTCGACGACGTTCTCTCGCGCCTCGTCCGGCACCAGCAGCACGGCATGCTGGAAGCCACCCACCAGCACCCGGGACGCCCCCCGCAGCGGAACCGGTCCGCGTAGCGGGTCCGGCAGCTCGGCCGCTTCCCACAGCGCCTCGTCGGGCACGCTCTCCCGGTAGTCGTCGCCGTCGTCAAGACGCGGAATCCCGGCGATCAACGACTCGAACAGCGTGCTGCCCACGGGATGACACGACAGCGCGGTGCGCAGCGGGCCCGCGGCCGTGTTCCCCTCCGAGCGGGCCTTCACCTTCCGCGTCGTGCATCGCCCCGAGGGCCCGTAGTACAACGCGGCAAGCAGATGCCAAGCCCCCTCGCGGGCCGGGATCGGACGCGGACGGCCATCAAGGTGGTGACCGAACCAGACCTGGTTGTTACCCGCTGGACGGCCGAGGACGATCCGGTTCAGCCCGGAAGACGACGAGCACTGCTCCGCCAGCCGCGGATCCTGCAGCCACGGCCGACCTTCGCCGAACAGATCAAAGCGATCGCGATACTCGTCAAAGTATTTTCGAACCCGGTTCTCGTCGAACCGCTCCTCCGCCAACACGCGCCGGCGTACGCGCTCGAACTCCTTGGCAGTAAGGTCCTCTGTGGCTGGCGTGGCCAGCCCACTCACCCGTGCGGCGAGCAGGTAGAGAACCCGCCACAACCCGGCAGCAGCCGGCGGCAGCGGCACGTCGACGTCCGACAACTCGTGGGCACGGAGAAGAAGGTCCTCGAACCCGACAGCCTCCTGCGGCGCACCCCCGACAACCGGTATCCACTGCCTGAATCGCAGGTCATAGCCCGCGTGGCCTGTCATAGCTTACTCACCAGCACCCCCGAACCCCATCCGCATCCGACGGGCTCCGAATGACCCACGTCGAGCAGCAGGCCAGACGCTATCGACCACCACCGACAAAACCTGGGGGATCCAGCGGGACGGCCTGAGGCTTCGAAAACCGTGGGATCGGCGCCGTGCGACGCCAGCCCGATTGCAGGCATGCGCACTCAAACTGCGAGTCCGGGGACGCCGCCCCGCGGCGTCCCCGCGGTGGGCCTACCGAGTCGCCCGAGCGAGTCCGGTCAGAATCACCATCACCACCACGAGCACGACCGTCGTCATCCCGACTACCGCGGCGGTCGCCACAGCGTTCGTCACCATCAGACCTCCTTGTCGGTGCGTAAACAGCTCAGATGCTCACGCAGTGCAGCGACGCCAGATTACTACAAAGCCGCTCCGTTCGACGTGTATGGCCCCAATCCTGGACGTGACGGCTACGATTGGTCCAATCCGGTCAGACCGGGCCGGCTCCCCACGCGGGTGGGGGTGATCCGCCGCTCCGCTCGACGTGGTGCCCAGGGCATCGCACCCTCCCCATAGCCATGGGGGTCCTCCCTTGGCCTGCTCAGCCCAGCAGGCCAAGGGAGTCATCGAGCCGGAAGACGCGCGTTCCGACAGAGACGGCTTCCGGCTCGCCATCCGGGCCGAGGATGTGTGGGAGGAGCACGAGGCCACGCAGGTTGGGGTTTCCAGTCCAGGTGTCGGGCGGTGAGGTCAGGCCTCGATCCGCATAGCGCCAGGGCCCGTCCCGCATCGGGATGCTCTCAGCGAGTACCGCGCGGACCTGCTCCTGCGTGAAACGCCTCTTCGGACCGGCCCCCTCGACCGGCAGGGGTGTGGTGCGAGCCCGGTCGAGCCAGCGGTGGCCGTCGACGTCGACGTAGCAGCAGACGACCCGTACCGAGGGGGCTCCGAGGCGGGTGGAGATCTCGTCCTCGTCGATTTCCCTTTTGGTCAGCCGATCGAGGGCCAACAGGTCGTGCGGGGACTGGATGGCGGCGACGGCGGCGATACCTCGGGCCGCTTCGTCCTCCATGATGCGGGCGACGTCGTCGTCCGGTGGATCGATGCGGAACGTCTCGTCGTAGACCTTGTCCATCATCGGCTGCACGTCCACCGGGATCCTGACCGGCTCGGGATGGCGCCAGGTCAGCAGTTCGTATGTCCGTCTCAGCAGGGCACGGTTGTAGATCAGGGGCCAACGTTTCGGCAGGGTGAACTCGCCCACGCGGCGGGGCACGAGGACGACGAGTCGCGGGCCGCCGGAGGCCCAGGTGGGACGCTTGCCCGCGTCGTCGACCTGCGGGTGGCGATGGCAGCGGCCCGCGCGTTGCAGGAGCTGCGCGATCGGTGCCAGATCGCTGATCACCAGGTCGAAGTCGATGTCCAGCGACTGCTCCGCCACCTGCGTCGCGACAAGGATCGCGGCGCGGGGGCGCTGCCCGACGTCACGGCCGAACGCGGCCGTCACCCAGTCCGTGCGGACCTCCCGTTCGCGGGCGGGCATGCGGGCATGCAGCAACGCGACGACAGGCGCGTTCGCCGGATCGGCGTCGCGCGTGCACCAGGCGCGCAGCGCGGTGAACGTCTGCTGGGCCTCGGCGACCGTCGTGCAGACCACCATCGCAGTGCCCCCGTCGCGCAGGATCGGCGCCAGGAGGGTACGCAGCGCGTCGCGGCGATCGACACTGTCCGCCGCTGGACGTCCCTCACTCGGATCACCTTCCTCGTCCGCCGCGGCCAGCGGCACGTCGACCAGGTCGACCGCGAGCGCGCTTGGTTCCATCTCGAACGATCGCGTGGTGACCGTCGCGGTCGCCGCGTCGGCGTGGACCCAACCGGGATAGGCGATGTCGATCTGCCCGCGGTAGGGGCGGGCCCGCGCTCCGAGCAGGTAGGCGCGAACCAGCCGTTTCGCGACCTCCTCCGGGACCGTCGCCGACAGCAGGACCACCGGCACCCGCAGCACTCCCAGCCAGGTCAGCAACCTCGCCAGCAGGTACTGCATATAGGCGTCGTAGGCGTGCACCTCGTCAACGACCAGAACCTTGCCGGCCAGGCCCAGCATCCGCAGCATGTTGTGCCGCACGGGAAGTACCGTCAGCAACGCCTGA
>NZ_CDWWEW010000337.1:0-5579 GCF_977966315.1 Frankia sp. CeRuru1 | reverse complement strand
CCACCGCGGTGGGAGCGGCCGAGGGCGCATATTGACGACGCCCGGCACCGAGCTGGTCGGGCCGGGCGTCGTCCACGCTGCCGCGGCTGCGAGGCCCGCGATCGCCCGGTCAGGCGCCGGCGCCCGCCGCGCCGGTCCTGGGGATGGCGGCCGCAGGCCCGGGCGTGACGGTGCTCACCGCGGAGTCGAGGCTCACCGCGGAGTCGAGCTGGTCGGACACTGGCAGCGCGCTGCCCGCCTTCCACGTGGCCCAGGGGACCGACCACGCGTTGCCGAGCTGTGAGGTGTCCGGCGGCCGACCGGTGTTGACGATGTCGATGATGTCACCGAGCCGGGTGAAGTTGTAGAACCACTGGGCGTCGGCGGGTGAGGCGTTCACGCACCCATGGGAGACGTTGGCTCGTCCCTGGGAGGGCACCGACCAGGGCGCGGAATGCACGTACTGCCCGCCACTGGTGTAGTGGACCGCCCACTGGACCTTCTCGTAGTAGTAGTCCGGGTCGCCCTGGGGGATGCCTACGGTGGCCGAGTCCATGATCACTTCAGCTGACTTACCCAGCACGTTGTGCGGGCCATCCATGCTCGGCAGACTGGGTTTGCCGAGGCTGACCGGCATCGTGCGCAGCAGTTGCGCGTCCCGGAAGACCTTCATCGTGTGGGTGGCCGAGTCGACCTTGGAGACCTGGGCGGAGCCGATGACGAAGTCCATCGCCCGGTCCTTGACCCCCAGCCGGCCCCCGCCCGCGTCGTAGCCGGCGAAGTTGGCCTCGACGTGCACCTTCGTCCCGGGCTTCCAGTACTCCTTCGGCCGCCACATGACGACCCGGTTCGACAGCCAGTTCCACGCGCCGAGGACCGGCGGATCGGTCTGTACGACCAGCCGGCTCTGGACGGCGGCCCGACTGGGCGCGGGCGCGCTGAACGTCAGGCTGATCGGCGCGCCGATCCCGACGGTCTGGCCCGCGACCGGCTCCCAGGAGACCTTGAACGACTTCGCCGGGACGCCGGTCACGAAGCCGGTCCGCACCGACGTCGTCCCGACGATGCCCGTCGCCGGGGACGTGGACGCCTCGACGTCGTACCGCGAATCGGCGAACAGCCCACCGGAGGATGTCCAGGTCCGATGATCGGCCGAGAAGGTACCGAGCAGTATCCCCGGCTCCGTCTTCTCCGACGCGCTCGCCCTCCGGTTGACGGAGACCGCGGCCAGCGGGGCGTTGCCGCGCACGACGACCGGGCTGGTCAGCGCCACCCCGGTGGCGCCGTCCCCCGGCGTGACCGTCACGCTCGCCGCCGGATCCGGCGCGGGGGTGGCCCCGGCCGGCGCCGGTGATGCCCCCCCGCCGGAACAGGCCGCCGCGGACAGCACCGCGGCAAGCAGAAGCGTCCCCCCCGGCCACCGCCGGGGCCGGCGACCAGGCGATCCCGCCGGCCGGGATTCCAGCCGGGCCGAGCGACCCCACCCACGGAAAATACGTGAGGGAATCATTACCGAGCGAGACATGTAATGCCCCCTCTTGAAGGCCGCGCCGGCAGCGTCGCCGGACGGGAAGCTACGTCCGAACGGTACCCAGAGATCAACCCCACGTATCCTCGGTCAGCGGAATCTACGGCGCCAACCGGAAGAGCATCACCCAGCGTCGAGAATCTTAATACGGAGAGTAGCACTCTCCAGGCGTCCCACATACACCCCTCCCCTTCTCCCCTTCTGACGCACGAACGCCTTCCCGAGTTGCCCGGCCCGGAGGACATTTCACCGACCACCCGAAACGACGGCCAGAACCCACGGCGATATCAAAGAAGACGCAACCCGTCACCCGTGCAGATGAGTTTCCGCAACCAGAGACGACCGGGCGGTACACGGCACCGCCGGCATGCGGGACCATTGACGTCTCGCTGACTTTCCATTACCGGAAGCCACCTGGACGGGTCACCACCGCGTGATCCCACCCCGCGGTCCACCTGGCCCGGAGGGGCACCCCGGCGACAGGCCGGGGCGAGGGGCCGGAGGACGAACGGCACGACGAACGGCACGAGCCGGGCGCGCGAAACTCACTGTCGGTCCGGGAGGTCACCCGGTCCAGCAGAATGGTCAGGCCACGTTCGGCGGTCTCCGGCCCGCACCGGTGCCGGCACGACGCGCCGGGACGGTCGGACCCGCGGCAGGCCGATCGACCCGGCCGGGCGAAAAGCGCACTCCGGATAAGGGAAATGACCGTCCCACGACAGGGAGGCCACATGGCGATCGTTCTCGGGCCCAATCAGTATGGCAAGGCGGAGGTCCGTCTCGTCCACGTAGCGCGGAACGGACCGGCGCACCAGATCACCGATCTGAACGTCTCCACTACGCTTCGTGGTGACTTCGCCGCCGCGCACCTGTCCGGCGACAATGCGCACGTGCTCACCACGGACACGCAGAAAAACACCGTCTACGCCTTCGCCCGCGAGCACGGAATCGGCCAGATCGAGGATTTCGCGATCCGGCTGGGTCACCATTTCGTCGGATCCCTCCCGTGGATCGACGGCGCCCGGATAGAAATCGAGCAGTACCGGTGGGACCGCATCCCGGTGGACGGGGTGCCGCACGACCATGCCTTCAGCAGGTCGGCTGGGGAGAAAAGGACGACGGTCGTCACCCTCGACCGTGACACGGCCTTCGTCGTGTCCGGACTCGCCGGGCTGGTCCTGCTGAAGTCGACCGGCTCGGAATTCTCGGGGTTTCTCCGCGACCGGTACACCACGCTGCCCGAGACAACAGACCGCATCCTGGCGACAGAGGTCACCGCCCGCTGGCGCTACGCCCGGTCAGACCTCGGCTTCGGACGGCTGTTCGACGGGATACGGACGGCTCTGGTCAGCACCTTCGCGAGCCTCCACAGCCTGGCTCTGCAACAGACCCTGTACCGGATGGGCGAGGCGGCACTGACCGCGCACGCCGACGTCGCCGAAATCCGCCTGTCAATGCCGAACAAACACCACTTCCTGGTTGATCTAGAACCGTTCGGGCTCGATAATCCCAACACGATCTACTACGCCGCGGACCGGCCGTACGGCAAGATCGAGGGAACGGTCCTGCGCGATGACGCTCCCGACCCGGGGCCGAGCTGGCTGACCTTCCCGGGATTCTGCTGACCGGTGCTGACCGGTGCTGACCGGTGCCGTCACCCGACGGGCGGTGGGCGCCCCGGACGCCTGTCCCAGCGGCGCAGCGTAAGGCGGTCGCCGGGCATAAGCGTGAGGGCATGCGCGGCGTCACCGTCGCGCACGGCGAGGGCCGCCATCCCCGCCGAGTCGACGTAGAGCACCGCCTCCCCCGGGCCGACGGAACCGAAGGTGACCCCCACCGCCAGTTCAACCATCGGGCCTGCGGCCGCGGGCGGCCCGGCCGCCTGCTCGGCCCGGGTCGGGCGGTCCCGCCGGAGCGGTCGCAGCACCGCCCGACCCGGCGGGCGCAGCCCGGCCGCGCCGAGCAGCGCGCCGGAGGCCGCGAGCTGGACGTTGCCGAACGTGTCAACGAGGACCACCTCGGTCTCCACGGTGCCATCCGGGCGTAGCCGAGCCAGGGCCGCCCGCGGACGGACCAGGGTCGCCGGCTCCACCGGCTCACCGACCTCCTGGAGCGGCGTCCCGCGCGCCAGGGCGGCAGCCACCGGGGCGAAGACGTCCCGGCCGTGGAACGTCGCGGGGCTTCCGGGCCGCACCGCCAGCGTGACCGCGGCCTCGATCCCCCCCAACCGCTCGGCCGCGGAGATCAGCAGGCCGTTGTCGGGCCCGACCAGGTGACCGCCGACCGCGCGCAGTGCCAGGGCCCGGCGCGACGTGCCCACCCCGGGATCCACCACGGCGAGGTGCACCCCCCGAGGCAGGGAACCCACCGTCTGGGCGAGCACGGCCGCCCCCCGCCGCACGTCCCCCGGCGGCACCAGGTGGGTCACGTCGATGATCCGGGCGTCCGGCACCGTCTGCAGGATCACCCCGTGGCAGGCTGCAACAAAGCCGTCGGCGAGTCCGTAGTCAGTGGTGAAGCTGATGCACCTCACCGGCTCAACCTGACGTCAACCCGACGGCCCGGAGAGGGGCGCCTCGCCGAGCCCGCTGCCGTCCCGGCCCGGTGGGTCCGGATGGCCGTGCACCCAGCCCTCGTCATCCACCCAGCCCTCGCTGTCGACCACCCGGTGGGGATCGGCCTCCAGGGCCGGCGGCTCGCCCGCCGCCGGCTGGCCCGGATCGTAGCTGGCGGGCCGGTCGCGTTCGGGCGCCGGACCGCCATTGGCGATGACCACCGCGACCCACGGAATGATCACGGCCATCGCGACAGCGACAAACCGCAGCCAGCCGTGGAAGGCGACCACGGCGAGCACGAAGCAGAGCATCCGGAACATCATCGAGAGGAGGTAACGCACCTCCCGCCGATGGATGTCCGACTGCCGCGACCGGGCCGCGGACGTGATCAGGACCGTGTCCTGCCGCCTGAACATCACGCGTACACCTCGATGGCTCTCACTCCCCGACCGGTGCGCCGCCCCGTGCCTCCAAATATCCTCCTCACCGGCGCCCTGGGAAAATGCTGGCGGCCGGCGTGCGACGGTGCGGACCAGGAACCATGGCGCCCGCCGGGCGCCGTGTCGAACGACACCATGTCGGATAGCATCATGTTGCACTATGTCGCGTGACATCATGTCAAGTAACACTATGGTGGATAGCACTATGTCAGGTGGCACTATGTCAAATGACATCGTGTCGAATAACACCATGTCAGGTGACACTGTGTCAGATGGCACCATGTTGGACGGGAATCCGGCCCGGATCCGCCGACCGGATGAACAGCCGGTCGTGTACACCCGTACGGTGCACCAAGCTGTGCCAGAACGTTCATGTAACGGTCGGCTGGCCGTCTGCGGCACGGCTCCATACCCTGCCACGGTGCTCGTGTGCGCATAGCGGTGATCACCGAGTCGTTCCTCCCCCATGTCGACGGGGTGACGAACACGGTCTGTCGAGTGCTGGAACACCTGCGGGACCGGCAGCACGAGGCGATGGTCATCGCGCCGGCTCCGGCGCCCGCCGCCCGACGCGCGGCGGCGCGCAGCCACGCCGGCGCACCGGTGCTGTGGGCGCCGTCGGCTCCCCTACCGGGTTACCCGGCGTTTCGCTTCGCAGTCCCGTGGCCCGGGCTTCCCGCCGCCTTACGGGAGTTCGACCCGGACATCGTCCATCTGGCGGCGCCCGCCGGCCTCGGGGCGCAGGCGGTGTTCGCGGCGCGGCGACTCGGCATACCGAGCATCGCCGTCTACCAGACGGACATCGCCGCGTTCGCCGCCCGCTACGGGCTGGCCACCGCGGAACGCACGATCTGGCACTGGCTGGCCATCGTACACCGGCTCGCGGCCCGGACCCTCGCGCCGTCCTGGGATGCCGTCGACACCCTCCTGAGCCAGGGCGTGCAACGGGTCGCCCGCTGGAGTCGGGGGGTGGACCTCGAACGCTTCCACCCGGCGCACCGGGACGACGAACTGCGCCGCAGCCTCGCTCCGAACGGCGAGGTCCTGGTCGGCTACGTCGGCCGGCTGGCCCGGGAG
>NZ_CDWWEW010000336.1:5110-5704 GCF_977966315.1 Frankia sp. CeRuru1 | reverse complement strand
AGCCAGCCTAGATGGAAAGTACTGCCTGTCTCGTCTCATCTTGGCAGGTAGGGCGCTCGACGTGCACCACCCGGCAGCCCGACCATCCACGCGATATCCACACCCAACGACGTACCCCCGACCACGACACACCCGTTTCCCCGGCGATCATTTCCTCGACAATCATGATCTTGCCGGGAGTGGGTGCGTCGCCGTTTCCGGACACCATCGCCGTCGCACTCCGCTACAGCCCTGAAGTTGCGAAGCGTCAGGCGTCGAACACGGCTTCAGGCGTAGTGTGCAGAGCCGGTTTGATGACGTATGCCTCGGCACCCGCTTGGGATTAGCGAAGCAGATTCCGCACCTAGGGCGTGGAAGTATGAACCGCCCCAAGATTCTCCGCAGCGATTTCTGGCCATGCGTAACCTTTGTCGCGTCGCTGGTAGCCTGATCCAAGTAGCTGGCCGCTGGAGATGTTGACCATGCCGATTTACATGGCTTACTGACTACAGTAGACAAACTCAACATGACACCGCCCCCCACAGGGCGTGCGTTGCTTTTTTCTTATATTTCCGAGACGCAAGGCGATGAAGTTGATCATTCCTGGCGGCGAAG
>NZ_CDWWEW010000336.1:0-4989 GCF_977966315.1 Frankia sp. CeRuru1 | reverse complement strand
CCGCCACCTGGTCTAATGAGAATTTGATGGGGCTGTGGTGGGCTGTTTGCTGGGTGCCGGGCCGTGGCTGGGATGATGGTGGGGCGTTACCTGGTCGACGTCGGCTGTCTCTGGTGCGGACGAGCCCGTGGTTGAGTATGACGGCGGAGGCCTGGGGCACTTGTTCCTGCTGCCGTGAGCGCGTTCCTCAGTTTCCGTGTTCAGGCCTCCCCGGGTAACGCACCTTGGAGGGTGTTGCCTGATTGGGAAGGGAGGCAGGGGTGGAAGTGGTGTTCCCGCGCTGCGCGGGACTCGACGTCCATCGGGACACGGTGGCCGCGGCGGTACGGATCCAGCCCGCCAAAGGACCCGCGAAAGTCGAGGTCCGCACGTTCACTGCGACCGGGGGTTCGCTGGGGCTCCTCGCGGACTGGCCGGCCCAGAACAAGGGCACGGTCGTGGGAATGGAATCAACAGGGGTTTATTGGAAACCTGTCTTCCACATGCTGGAAGACCAGTTCGAATGCTGGCTTCTCAACGCCGCGCATGTCCGTAACGTACCAGGCCGGAAAACGGATGTGGCGGACGCCGCCTGGCTTGCGGACCTGGTCGCGCACGGCCTGGTCCGCCCGTCCTTCGTCCCCCCGAAACCGTTCCGGGACCTGCGCGACCTCACCCGGGCGCGGCGCACGGTCGTGGAGGAGAAGACCCGCGAGGTCCAGCGGCTGGAGAAGCTGATGCAGGACGCCGGGGTGAAACTCACCAGCGTCGCCTCCCAGCTGCTGGGCGTCTCCGGCCGGGCGATCCTGGAGAAGATGATCGCCGGGGAACGGAACCCCGAGTATTTGGCGGAGCTGGCCCGCGGCCGGCTGCGCGGGAAGATCCCGGCGCTGACCGAGGCGTTGGCCGGCACGTTCCGCTCCGGTCATCACGGGTTCCTCGCAGCCCAGCTGTTGGAACGCATCGACCTGTGTGACGAGCAGATCGAGGAGCTCGACCATCGGATCGAGGTGATGATCGCCCCTTTTGTTGGGACGGTGGACCGGGTGACGACGATCCCGGGAGTGGGTAGGGTCACCGCGATCGTGCTGCTCGCCGAGGTCGGGATCGACATGTCCCGGTTCCCGACCGCGGGGCACCTGGCATCGTGGGCGGGTATCTGCCCGGGGAACCACACCTCGGGTGGGAAACGCCTGTCCGGTCGTACCCGCCACGGGAACAAGTGGTTACGGACCGCGTTGACCGAGGCGGCGTGGGCCGCGGCTCGGAGTAAGAACACCTACCTGGCATCGCACCACGCCCAGGTCCGAGGCCGCCGCGGGATCCAGAAAGCGATCGGGACGACCCGCCACGACATTCTCATCGCCTACTGGCACATCATCGCGGGCAACACCGAATACCACGACCTCGGTGGCGACTGGCACACCCGCCGCCGCCGGAACCCCGAGAAACGCAAGAACACCCTGGTCGGCGAACTCGAAAAGCTCGGCTACACCGTCACCATCGAACCCGCGGCCTGACCCCAAACCCCATCACCAGCACCCCACACGCGCGGACTGAACGGCACCGGGTCCCCGCGCGATCCCGCACGCCCCGACCCAGCCCCTCCGTGGTCCGGTAATTCACTCCTCAGTCAGACTGACAGGTGGGCGTTCATGGCTCGGGCCTTCTCGGCAAGCTCAGGCAGTTCCGCGACAGTGATGCCGGCTTGGGTGAGGAGTTCGTAGCCCTGGCAGTCGGCGACGAAGAGGCTGGGTTCACGCCAGGCGATGACCACCCGTGGGATCTTCGCTTCCAGGATGAGCTGGGTGCAGGTGCGTGGCCGGGATTTGCGCTGCGAGCAGGGTTCGAGAGTGCTGTAGATCGTCGCGGTGGCGAGCCGCGGGTCGTCGGGGACGATCTTCGCGAGTGCGGACTCCTCGGCATGCACCGCGTCGTCGACCTCACGGGAGAAGCCGAAGGCGATCTCCTCGTTGTTCTCGTCGACGATGACGGCGCCGACCGAGTAGGCGCCGGTGGCGGGCGGGCAGCGGTGGGCGAGTTCGATGGCCCGGGTCATCCAACGCTGATCGTCGAGCTGGGGCATGGAGCAGCTCGTCCTTCCCTGGGGCCGGTCCCTGGTGGAGGCAGACCGGGTAGCCGGTAGCGGGATGGTAGTCAGACGGTGATGGTCGTGGGGACCTGGTCCATCGCCTGGCGGAACTCGCGTACCTGTGGGGGATAGTCTGCCATCCGGCGACGGCGTCACGCAGTGACCGCAGACTGGTCATGATGCGTCCGGAGTGTGTGCTGGCGCCGACCGTGAATGCGTCGAGACCGAGTGTCGCGGCTTGCTCGGGTTCGCGTGCTCCTGCGTGCGCGGGGGCTTCGCGGGCGAGGTAGACACCGCGGTCGCGGTAGAAAGCCGAGGGGAGACCATCGATCGCGGCCCGGAACCCGGTGGCCGCGGCAGGGTAGTCACCGAGGGCGGCGAGGCTATGTGCCCGCTGGACCTCGATATAGGCAGGGCTGAAGAACTCGCCCCAGGGCATGAGGGCCGTCCCGGCCTGGGACGGGGTCCCCGTACTCCCACAGCGCCCGGCCGTCCTTCGCCCAGCGCAGCTCGAACACGCCCGGCTCCGAGCGGAAGCCCTTCACCCCGAGGCTCGGGTGGAACTGGCCCGTCTCCAAGCCCTCGCGGAACAGCACGACCGCGCGGCGGAACGCTCGCCGCTGCTCGGGAGTCAGCCGCGCGTACTCCGCCACGAAGCGGGCCACCTGCTCGTACGTGGGCACGCCGTCACGATAGTGCGTCGATCATTCCGAGCTCACGGGAGGTACGCGGCTCATCAGCTTGCCTTCGGGTGCTCCTCGACAGCCAACTGGTCCAGCTCGTCCAGAAGGGCATCGAACGCAGCGTCGGACAGGCAGAAGACGGTGCGACCCGCCTCGACATCCTCGTGGGCCTCGTCGATCGCGCGCTTGGTGTCGGGGTCGGGTTCATCAACCCACTCGTGGGGCTCAGGGTAGGGCTGCGCCGTCGCGTCCATGGCCAGCCTCCGCATCGGTGCGCATCGTGTCGACCCAACCTTAGCTTCGTCCATGATGGCTTGCGGCGGCAGCCTGGGCGAGCCTCAGGGCTGACGGACCCAAGCTGACACGGCCGATGTGCCTGCGGCTGTTGGCACGCGAAGGCTGGGCGCGGCAGCATCCGTTCACATCAGCCATCGGAGTGGTGCCCGCTGCGCGGCAGGAGTCGCGCCCCACGTTGACCGTCTCGTGGCCCCTCACTCAAACCCGAGGATGGGACGTCTGCCTGATCACCACACCGGCGGCCGTGGCGTTCATCGACATACCAGCACTTGAAGAACAGACCGGTCATCCCGTGAAGAGCGTCTACCGCCAGCCAGGCGAGCCACGATCGAACTCGTTCCCCCAGGCAGACACGATCATCGTCGCCCCGGCGACCTACAATACGATCAACAAATGGGCTGCCGGTACCAGCGACAACTACGCCCTTGGTGTCCTGGCCGAGGTATTCGGATTGGGTATCCCGGTCATCGTCCTGCCGTTCGTCAACTCGGCTCTGGCCGCGCACTTCGCCTTCCAGCGCAGCGTCACTGAGCTGAAGAAGGCCGGAGCCCACATCCTCATGGGACCGGGGGCCTGGCAGCCGCACGAGCCCCACACCGGCGGCCAGCACTTGGACACGTTTCCGTGGGGACTCGCACTCGACGAAGCGGACTATAGGACCGCGGGGAGCTGACCGTCCTGGACCAGTCCGCCGGGTAGCCCGGGGGGATCTCACCCCCGGGCTCCTACAGAACGGAGCGTGACGGTCTCCTGTCGCTCCGCTCGTCCCATCCGGTTCGTCAGAAGCTGGTGGTCCATGCCCAGTGGGCGAACAGGCGGGGCTGTCTACGGGTCAGGAACCGGGGCCGCTGCGCTGGCCGCCGTGGGGGCGGGAAAATCATGGGTGCGGCCGTCCGGGACGCCGGTGTCACTGTGATGCCTTCCCGAGCTCGGGAGTCAGGATGGCGCGGGGACCGCTGACAGGCGCCGTTGATTGTTGCCATGAGCACGCGGGTCAGACTCTTCCGAGACCTGTGGTCCCTCCGGACGGCCGCGCCTGGTAGCCGTCCGGGGATCGGAGACGTCTGGTGGAGTTGCTGCACGACCGGTGCGCCGCGCTGGATCGAGGAGGAGATACGCCCTTTTGCCCGCCAGCTTGACCACCCGGTCACGATCCCCGGGGTCGGCCGGACCGTCGCCGAGGCCATCATCGCCGAGACCGGCGCCGACATGACCCGCTTCCCGTCGGCCGGACACCTGGCGTCCTGGGCCGGGGTCTGTCCCGGCCACCACGAGTCCGCCGGCAAACGCAGATCCGGGAAGACCCCGCACGGCAACCACTGGCTCGGCGGCACCCTGGGCACCGCCGCCATGGCCGCCGCCCGTACCCGCGACACCACCTACCTCGGCGCCCGCTACCGCCGGCTCGCCCCACGGCTGGGCAAGAAGAAGGCCCTCGTCGCGATCGAGCACTCCATCCTGACCGCCGTCTGGCACATGCTCACCAACGACACCGACTACCAGAACCTCGACGGCGACTACTACACCCGACGCGACCCCGAACGCGCCCTGCGCCGCCTGACCCGCCAAGCCAACACCCTCGGCTACACCGTCCGCTTCGACCCCCTCCCCGAGGCCGCCTGAACCGGGCACCACCGTCACCTCACGTTATTTTTCGGGTCAGGCCCTTCCACCATCGTTTGTCCTTCTTGAACGACCTCAGACGTTTGAACTTCCGTCTGGCCCAGCGCACCAGGTAGGTGTTGATGCGGGTGAATAGGCGGTCCAGCGCAGAGCGGTAGAACATCCCGTAGTAGTTCATCCAGCCACGAATGACCGGATTCAGCCACGCCGCGAGCGCCCCGATGTCCTCGGCCGTGCGCAGGTGGATCCGCCGTTACTGGTCAGGTATTGACCAGCTTTCGGTGACTCTGAGTTAAGCCGCCGAGAGGGTGAGGG
>NZ_CDWWEW010000335.1:0-5622 GCF_977966315.1 Frankia sp. CeRuru1 | reverse complement strand
GACCGCCTATGTGGTCCGTCGTCTGTGTCCATCTGCCCCTCTTCCTGCTGTGGCCTGTATTTCCAAGTGGAAGGAACCGGGTTCATGCTGGCGAACGTCCGTGGCCACCTGGCCGACAAGACTCACCGTCACCACCTGGGCGTGGCGGCGCTGCTGTGCCTCCTCGAGCTGATGCTTTTGGTGAGCGTCGAAATGCTGTTCATTCACATCCTGATCGCGATCGGCATTTTCGGCCGTGACGTGGTCGACACGTTCCTTCAGGACCGCTGACCGGGGTCCGGCCCGGCATGTCTTCTCGGCGCCGGCCGTGCCGTGGCGGCGCGGCCGGCTGCCTCACAACGACGATCGAAAGAGGGCTCGTGATGGCAACTGCGCTCACGACGGCCACGCCGGCGACCGCGGGTACCT
Organism: Frankia sp. CeRuru1; assembly: GCF_977966315.1. NCBI lineage: Bacteria > Bacillati > Actinomycetota > Actinomycetes > Frankiales > Frankiaceae > Frankia > Frankia sp. CeRuru1. Next base: position 5,214 of record NZ_CDWWEW010000335.1, on the reverse strand, counting down.
GGCTGGACGGCGGCGTCCGCACGGCGGACGAGCTGAACGCCGAGACGTGGGGCCTGGCGGTGGCGCACGGCATGCCGCAGTCCGCGGCGGATCGGAAGATCCTGGCCGCGTTCTGGGCGATGAACCCCGGCCGGGGGTGCTGCCGTTGGGCGGGCGGTCTCGTCGTCAACGGTGTCACGGTCGCTGACGCGCTCCCGGAGATGGGTGACGAGGCCTGCGACTGGCTGACTGACCATGTGGCGCCCGAGGGCTACCTGTTCACGTGGAACGACGGGCTGGTCCTGACGTCCCTCGACGAGCTGGACTGACCGGCGAACTCCGTGGAGATCATCGGTGTGTCCCCGCCGCCTGTTCTGACCAGCGGCCAGCTCGGTGAGGTAACGGTCCCGGTCAGCCGCGCGGCGCTGCCGATCGTCACCGTCGGCTACCTGCATGCCTTCCGGCGCTACCGGCGGGCGGAGGTGACCCGCCATGTCGGCCGGCAGCGGCTGGAGGTCACCTACGTCCGGTCGGTCACGCCGCCGCCACAGGTGGACATGCGGGTGATCTCACCCGGACAGCTGGTCGTAACCGCGGACTGTCAGATCGTCAACCGGGTCCGGCGGCTACGGCCCCACACGGTCAACGGCCCGGACTACCTGCGCGCGGTCCGCGACGAGCTGGCCACGGCGCTGCGGATGTTCACCGATCCACGCCGCCGCGACGAGGGCTTGTACTGGCTGCTCGAGGCGGAGATCGCCTGGGCGGTGCGGACCGGTCGCATCACCCGACGGCAGATATCCGCCACCCGTGAGGTGGGCCGGCTACCGATCGACCCGTCGGCCTAACCCTCCGCATGGCCGCGGTCGATGCCGGCGCCGCGCGTCGAGACCGGTCTGTACGGACACCTCGCCACGGCCACGACCGGCCCACCCGAGAAGGGAGGACAACGATGGAGATGGTCACGACGGTTGAGCCTGGCTCGATCACCGTCGATGCCGCGGACACCGTCCGCGACCTGCTGACCCACTTTCGCGTCGGAGACGCGGGTGAGCTGGAGGACGTCCTCGGCCTGTTCGCGCCCTACGGCGGTGTCGACGCGGCGACGGACTTCTACATCGCCGACGCCCTCACCAAGATCACCCGCGAGGACGTGGCACCTGGCCGCGACGACGGCCCGGAGATGTTCGACGAGAAGGACCCGTTGCAGTCGATCGAGCGGCTGGGTTACGTCGAACTGTGCGACCTGGCGGACGAGACCTCGAGTAGCAGCTATCTGGACGAGGGGCGGAGCCTGACCGCTGTCCTGGTCCTGCGCCCGTTCCACGTCGCCACGGTCCGTTACCGCTGGACCCGGTGCCAGCTGGGCCGGGCCGACACGTGGGACATCGTCGAGCGAACCGGTGTGGTCTGGCCCGGTACCTACGTGCTGGGCAGGGTAGGCGACTGGCGGCAACGGGATGTCGGCCTGGTCTGCGCCGGACCGGCCTGGGGCATCGACACCGACGCGATGGCCTACACGATCCGGGAGGAGTCCGACGTCTACGCCTGCCATGCGTTCTGTGACAGCTGCGACGCGGACTGGTACGCCCATGAGGGCTCATGGAAGTTCCTCGCCAACGACGCGGTCAATGACTTCTATTTCGACGACGCGCACCGCATCGGCAACGACACGATCATGTGCCCCGAGCCGCTCTGCCTGAACGGACGGGTGCATTTCACCGTCGGTTAAACCTTCCCGCGGTCGGCGCAGCACGCCGACCAGACGTCGGCGCCGGCTGCCCGTTTTCTCTCTTGTCCGTCTTCTGTTTCTCCGTTCCGTGATCGGATGGTGGGTCATGCTCGGTTCGTTGCTCGTGGACGGCCGCGGCGTCGAGGCCGTGGCTGAGGACACGACGAGAATCAAGGTGGAGTTCCCGACCGATATCACCTACCGGTGCCGGGCCTGCGGCGACGACCTTTACGAAGAGGGCGCCGGCGGATTCACCGGAGAAACTTCCGGCCCGGTGTGCCCGGACTACACACCCGACGGCGCCGACCCTGCCGACGACGAGGGGCCGCATCAGCCGGAGCGCGTCCCGCTGTCGTGGTGCAATCACGCGGGCATCGCCGTCGACGAAGCGGACGACACGATCATTGCCAGCGTGTCTGTCGGCGACCCGTGCGGCGCCTTCACGATGATGGTTCGGCGGATAGCCGACAACGCGGACAGCCCCCTCGCCGGCCGTCTGATCATGGATATACCGCACCCGAATGGCTCGGGCCTGCACGCGCCGCTCACACCATTGCGTGACGGCACCTACCTGATCGGCGCCGTCTGACCCCGCCCAGCCGGGCCCTCAGGGTCCCGTGGGGGCCCGTCGTTCCCGTGTTTCCACCGGAGGTACCGCCATGCAAACCATGACCGCGGCGCCGGCCCGCGTCGGCGTCTACATCGCCCACGACCAGGACTATTACTGTTCGCCGATCGGCGACGCGGACGTGATCGCCGACGAGCGGGCGCATTTCGCCGACGGGTCCTGGTCGGCCTACGTCTTGCTGACCGTCGTCGAGTGCCCGCACTGCGGGACGCTCTACACCACCGACAGTCTCGGCGGCGTCGTCGTGGACACCACGACCCTGGCGGACTGTGTCGTCTGGAGCGACGACGCCTCGCTGTCCCGCGCGGACGAGGACTACCTGAGCGAGCAGATACGCGAACTCATCCGGGCCGAGCAGGATCATCCGACCCCGCCGGACGGCTGGGTCCCGCTTCGCCAGAACTGCGCCTGACTCCTCCCGCGTCGTCGCCCGCTGGCCGGAAGGCAAACACGGATACAGCGGTGGTGTAGGTCGTCGTGCGCATCCCTTTACCGCCGGGAGGCGAACCGCTCGACGCCGGCGCTCGCGGCATTGATTCGGCCGGCTTGCGGTCCACACTGTCGTGCGGTCGACCGCCGCATTTGTGCGCAACCGTCCTGCGGACCCGGAAACAACCGTTGCTGTGTGCGCGACTGAGCCGCGCCTGCATTCAGACAACGACTGGACGACAGCGCCGCGCCCAACGCGCGTAAGTCGCGTACCCAAGAAATCACGGAGGGGCCGAGATGAGGATCTCCGGCGTCAGTCTTGACGAATTCACACGGATTACCGACGACGTCAGCCGCCAGTACGACGGGAACCTGATAGTCAGCAAGGACGCGCACGCACTCCCATGCGCCCGCCGACCACAGTGCGTCGCACGGCTGGCCGTCATCACCAGCCGGGGACCGGGGGCACGCCGCTCGTGGACCGGCCGCCGGATGCCGTGCGCGTGCTGGCACGCATACCGTGACGTTCTGTCGGCGGCGTTCCGCGCGTTCCCGGACGCCGTGGTCCGTACCAGCATGGCGGTCTACCGGGGACAGGCCGGCTTCGAGGAGACCTACCTAGATACCGCCTACCAGAGCATCGGCTCACCGGCCAATCCGGTCACCATGCCCGAGCTTTGCGACTGCGACGACTACACGCCCACCGTGGACGAGAGCCCATGGGCTGAGCCGTCGTACACGGGTCCCGATCTCAGCTACTCCGAGGAATACATCCGGGAAGCGATGCGGCGCGCGGATGACGCGCTACGCGCCGTACCCGCCTGAGTTCTTCCGCGCAGGCTGGGTGCCGTTTTCCGCGGCCCGCACGGCGTCAGAACGACGAGTACACCCCAGAAGAAGGAACGAGCACATGAGTGACGACAAGTACGTCGCTAGGGTGAAGGCTTTGCTGGCGAAGGCGGAGAGTACGGACAGCCTGGCCGAGCAATCAGCGCTGATCGCGAAGGCCCAGGAGTTGATGACCCGGCACAGGATCGACGCGGCGCAGCTCGTCGCGACGGGGAAGGCGAAGGACGAGCCGATCACAGACAGGCTCATTCCGGTTGCCCGGCCCCGCCAGTCCGGCGGCAAGACGCTGTTGACGCTGATGTTCGCCGTGGCGACGGCGAATGGCGCGGTCGCGGTGGGACACGAGAACAACGGAATCTCGGCGACCGTGTTCGGTACGGAGTCAGGAATTCGGGCGGTGGAGATGCTGTTCGCGTCGCTGAGCCGCCAGCTGGACCACGCCGCGTCGTACGCGGTTAAACACCACAAGCCGGACGGCGAGCACGGCAAGACCTACCGGGCGTCCTATATCGCAGGCTGGGTCGCGACGGTCTGCGGAAAGCTCTACGCCGCCCAGAGAGAAACCGAACGCACGGACGCGCCGGAAGGTTCGTCCACAGCGCTGGTGCTCCGATCCAAGGCCGACCAGATTGAGCAGGCGAAGGCTGCGCGATACCCGAAGCTGAGGACGTTCAAGAATCGTTACAGGCCGACATCTACCGGCTACTACCGAGGTCGGGAAGACGGACGGCGCGCGGCGCTCGGCGGGGAAATCGAGAGCGGGACGTCACGCCCGGCACTGACCTGACACGCCGATCCCTGCGTGTTCTGCGTCACCTGGACGCGCTCGGCCTTGAACGGTCGCTGATGCCGGGCCGGCACGTCTAGCGGCCCCGCCTCCGCGCGGACGCACGGCCCCGGCCCGGCGACACGCCGTCGCGCGGGCCGGGCCGCGGAACCCTCACCCGAACGGAGCGAGAGTGATGGCTCCTGAGTTTCCCCTACCCCCGACCTTCGTCGGCTGCCCGGTGGTAGCCGGCATCTACGTGCCCCGCGCGGGCCACTACGTGCCGCTGTGGGCCGTCGTCGCGGCAAGCACCGAGCCCGGCGAGTTCCACGTCGGCCTTATGCGCGACGACCAGAACAGTATCCAAAGCTGGTACGACATTCCCGGCCTAGCCGAAGCGCTCGACAGGATGCGCGCCAAGGCCGATTTCTGGGCGGACTCCCGCGACTAGCCGAACCCATCGCCCGGCCTTTTCTCTGGGTCTTCGTCCGTCACGGAAAGGAGCGGCAGTGAACCATGCTTCCGAGTTTCCCGAGCTGATGAACACACTGCCGGTCGACCGGCGCCGCAACGTTCCTATCCCGGCTGTCACCGCGCGCCACCCGCACGGGGAGCCGGACTTCTCGACCGTCGATGGCCGGGCGGCGCTCCGTCTCGCCTCCGAGGGGCGGTGCGGTATCTGCGCCCGACCGTTCGACGAGGAGGTCGCTTTTCTCGGCAGCCCGGATTCCGTCGCTGCCAGGGCCTACTACGACCCGCCGATGCACGAGGGATGTGCCGAGGCATCGACCCGGCTCTGTCCTCACATAGCCCGCCGCGACATGCGCCGCC
>NZ_CDWWEW010000334.1:0-5691 GCF_977966315.1 Frankia sp. CeRuru1 | reverse complement strand
ATCCCGCCACGCGTGCCCGCCTAATTACGACATCCACCGTAATTCGAAGAGCCGAACTGTTCCGCGCCCAAACCTGTTGTACGATGAATCCGCAACGAATTCTCCTTCTACGAGAAGGACCAGGAAATAACGACCATGACCACTATTGCCACCGAGGAGCGTATCTCCTGGCAGCGCGCGACAATCGAGGAGCACATCCGCCAGGAGAATGCCAAGGATTGGGAGAAGGTCTACGACACCTTCCTGCGCGACAAGCGCGCCTTCTACGACGTCGTCCCGCTAAACGCCCGCTACGAAGGAATCAACGGCGTTCAGGAGTTCTACGAAGCGCTCGCTCTTGCCCTACCGGACTTCATCGTCACTGTCACCGGAGAATACGACCTCCCCGGCTACTCCTGGCGAGAGGTGACCCTGGCAGGGACACATCAGGGCGAGTTCGCCGGCATCGCCCCTCAGGGTCGTCCGGTTCATTTCGAAAGCGTTGTGCTTTACATCTTCAGTGACCAGGAACCGGACAAAATCATCGCCGAGCGCGCGTACTGGGACAACGACTCGATCTTCCGTCAGATGAAGGGGGAGACCGATGCTCCGCGCGGCGGCGTGGGCCTGACTGACCGCGAACCCATCCGAACGGCCATCGCCTGACCCGAACCCGCGGGCAGGGCGCGCCCTCGTCGCGCGAGCACCGCCGTGTCTCTCCCTGGACGCGGCCTCTCCCTAAGGGCAGCACCCCCGCCAAGACGCCGCCAACCAGGGAAAACGGCAGCGTTCAGGACACCGGGGGCAGCTCAGGGGGCCGGGTGCAGCTCCGTGCGCAGCTCGTGGCTGCCGTCCGGCCGGGAGGCCTCGTAGTACAGCCGCCGGCCGCCGTCCGGGAGCTCGACCACGCTGACGTAGCGCAGGGCGCCGTCCCCGTCCGGACAGACCGCGACCGGCTCGGTGCCGACCGCGTGGAACCGGTCGACGGTCACCCCGACGGCGAGGCCGGTGCGTTCCGCCCAGTTCTCCGCCGCGGTGGCCCGACCGTCGTACAGGGCGACCGGCTGGGAGCCGCCCGTGAGCACGGAACTGATCCGCACGCCGCGGGCGTCCCAGCAGCCGGGCCGGGGCGCCAGCGCCGTTCCGGTCCAGGTCCAGGTCATGCCGTCCGGGCTCGTGGCGTGGCGGCTGTCCATCCGGTCCGTCGCCAGCGGGTCGTCGAGCAGGTGGCAGGAGGCCCACAGATGCCACTGCCCGCCGTAATGGACCACGACCGGGTCCTTGACGGCGAGGCTGGCCGGATCGCCGGGCAGGACGGTGCGGCGGCGGGCCGGGTCGAACGCCGTGGGGTCGTCGGCCTCCAGCAGGTCCACCCACCAGTGCGGGCTGCCCGGAGCCGCGCAGCTCACATAGAGCCGCCATGATCCCTGCGGGGTCACCACCAGAGCGGGCCGCTCCAGGCTCTCGGCGCCGAACGGGTCCCGGGGCACGACGGCGATCTCGGTGAAGTTCTCCCCGTCGGTGGAGCGGGCGATGACGACGCCGAAACCCCGGCCGATCCCGATGGGACGGCGCAGCCGATAGGCCAGATGGAATACGCCATCCACCGTAATGGCGCACGGCGCGCCGGCCCAGTACCCCGGGCCGTCACCGGGCGGCGCGACCACGGTCACGGCGGGCCTCAGTCCGGGGAGCGGTACGGTCGTCGCCACCAGGTGCTGTTTGCTCATTACCACGCAGCAACCCTACCGGCGGGGTAAGGATGACGAACGTTCCGTTCCGTTCACGCCGTCCCGCCCTGACCGCTACCATCTTGAGGTCCCCGGTCGGATTACTGGAATATGCGAGGTGCGTACCCCGGCCCCGGGGCTGCCTACGGCCGGATCCGCCCGCGGCCGACCCCAGTCGCTCATCGACCCCAGTCGCCCACCGACCCCAGTCGTCCAGGAGCGCCCGTCATATGGCCCTTCCCGACTTCCTCGTGATCGGCGTGCCGAAAGCCGGAACGACGGCGCTGCACGCGGCACTCGTCCGGCACCCGGCGCTGTTCCTCCCGTCGGCGAAGGAGCCGAAGTTCTTCCTGTCACAGGGGCCGCCGCCGGCCCGGGGCGGCCCCGGTGACGCCCAGACGTACCAGGAGCACGTGTGGCGGCGGGCCGGCTACGAGGCGCTGTTCGATGCCGCTCCGGCGGGGACGCTCAAGGGCGAGGCTACTCCGTTCTACCTCTACGACCTGGACGCCCAGAACCGGGTCAGGCGGCTCCTGCCGAAGGCGCGGATCATCGTCATGCTGCGCAACCCGGTCGACCGCGCGCATTCGAACTGGACCCATCTGTGGGCGGCGGGGCTGGAGCCGGAACGTGACTTCGTCCAGGCCTGTGCCCTAGAGCGTGAGCGCCGGGACGCCGGCTGGGCCCAGTTCTGGCACTACGTCTCCCTAGGCCTGTACGGGGAGCAGCTCAGCCATCTGTTCACCCTGTTCTCCCGCGACCAGGTCCTGCTGCTGCGCTACCGGGACCTGCGCGACTCCCCCGCCGCCACGCTGGACCGGGTCTGCGAGTTCCTCGGCGTCGAGACAGGTCTGGTGGACCTGGTGCCCGCCGAGAACGTCACGCCGTTCGTCGCGGACACCCCCGTGAACAGCGTGCTGCGCGCGGCGCTGCGCACCGGCGGGCGGATCGGGCATCACTTCCCGGTTCCCGTGCGCAGGACCTTCCGCGGTCCGCTGCTCACCGCGTTGCAGCGGCAGAAGGGCGGGCGCCCGAAGCTCACCCCCGAGCAGCGCCGCGCCGTGCTGCCGTATTTCGTCGACGACATCGCCCGCCTCGAGGAGATCACCGGCCTGTCCTACGCCGACTGGCTCACCGTGGGCCTCAAACCCGAGGTCATCGACTGACGGGGCCGGCGACGGGCGGGGCCGGCCGAGGTCAGCCGAGCGATCGTGGGTCGGCGGGCACGTCGACGGCATGGGCGCGCAGCGCCTCCAGCGGGATGACCTCCAGGGCGCGTTCGTGCGTCGAGGCCAGCACGACAGGCGCGGCGGCCCCCGCCTCGTAGGCCTGCAGCCACCGCACCGCGACCACGCACCAGCGGTCACCCGGGCGCAGGCCGGGGAAGGAATACTCGGGTCGGGGCGTCGACAGGTCGTTGCCGACCTGCCGCTGGTGCCGTAGGAACTCGGTGGTGACCACCGCGCACACGGTATGGCTGCCGAGGTCCTCCGGACCGGTGCTGCAGCACCCGTCGCGGTAGAAGCCGGTCACCGGGTCGGTGCCGCAGGGCTCCAGTTCCCCACCGAGAACATTCCGTTCATCTGCCACATCGACAGTTTCTCCCACTCGTCCGGTGGCGACACGGCAACCACCCGGATCGGGCCCGCGAGGTCGCTCACCGCAGCTGTGCGGGCAGCGCGTCGGCATGCACGACGGTGAGGGCGCTCACGGCGCGGGTGAGGACGACGTAGAGCCGGCGCAACCCCTGCAACGGCCACGCCTCACCCGCCACGATCGCGGCGGGTTCCACCACGATGACATGGTCGAACTCCAGTCCCTTGGCGAGCGAGGCGGGCACGAGGCAGGCCCACCCGGGTGGGGTGTCCCCGTCGAGCGGGACGATCGGCAGCCGCGCGGCGTCCAGCGCCGCCGCGAGTGCCGCCACCTCCCGGTCGGCGATGATGATCTCCAGCGAGCCGGGGTGGGGCAGGGTCCGGCGGGTGTGGTCGACCACCGCGGCGGTGAGCCCCTCCGGGGTGGTCGGGGCCGTCGTCAACGCGCCGCGCGTGGTCCGCGCCGAGGTCGCCGGGCGCAGATCCGGGGCGATGTGGCGCAGGAGCCGGTTCGCGAAGTCGAGGATCTCCGCGGGCACCCGGTAACCGCGGGTCAGCACCTCCAGGTGCGCCGTGGGTTTGCCGAGCTGGGCCAGCAACGTCGGCCACGAAGTCGCGGCCCAGCCGGTGGTGCCCTGGGCGATGTCCCCGAGGACGGTGGCGGAGCCGTCCGCGCAGCGGCGGCCGAGCGCGCGGCCCTGCATCGCGGAGAGGTCCTGCGCCTCATCGATGATCACGTGCCCGAAGCCCGGTTCGCTCTCGATGAGGTCCCGGGCCTCATCGATGCAGAACGCGTCGGCGAGCGACCAGCGCGCCGTCCGGGCCCCGCCTCGCGGTGCGCCGGTCAGCAGCAGGCGCTGTTCGTCGCCGGTGAGCACCCCGCTGGCCGCCGACGCCAGGAACGCCGGGTCGGTGAGCAGGCGGTGCACCAGGCCCGGCGCGTCGGCCCGCGGCCAGACCGCCTCGACGGCCTCGCGGACAGACTCGGCGATCCGGCCGGCCAGGCGTGCCCGGGCGGTGCCGTAGCGCAACGCGCCCGCCCGCAGCTGCGCAATCAGGTCGGCGGCCAGGTCCGCGAACTCGTCGGCAACGCCCGACGGATCACCGTCGCCATCCGGGCGTCGCCCTTGAGCGCGGCCACGTCGTCGGGGTCCGTGCCATGCACGGCGACCGCGCCCACCACGTCGTCGAGGGTGCTGTGCCGCACCGTGAACTCCCCGAGAGAGGGCAGCACCGCGGCGATGTAGCCGGGGACCCGGGGCGCGTCAGGCCCGTAGTCGACCCGGGCGAAGAACAGCGGCGTCGAATCCTCCTGCTCGGTGAAGCTGGCGAGCCGCCGTTGCTTCGCCAGCTTCAGGTAGGCGTTCGTCACCTTGTCCACGACCGCGTCGCCCGCGGTGATCTCCGTTCCCTCGATCTCGGCCCGCATCCCCGCCAGCGCCCGCCGGCTGCGCTGGAGGTGCTCGCGTTCCGCGGCCAGCTCCGCGTCCGGTCCGGCCACCTCGACAGCCACCTCGACAGCCACCTCGACGGTCAGATCGACCGGATCCGCATCCGGTTCGGCGTTCATGCTGTCGATCACCACCGAGCACCCCTTTCTTAAGTCGGCAAGAAATGCTATCCGGGCGAAGACGGCACTCCCCGCGTTCCTTGAGGACCGAGGCTGGCGGAGTCGCGTGTTCAGCTCACATCCAGGACGGCGGGTCTATAGCGGTTCGTGACCGGATGGCATGCTGTAGGGCATGGGCGTGGATACGGGGGTCCAACCCTCGGACGACAACACCGCGGGGGTGCCGGCGAAGACGGACTTCTTCGTCTCCTACACCGCGGCCGATCAGCAGTGGGCGGAGTGGATCGCCTGGCAGCTGGAGGCGGCCGGCTACCGGGTACTGATCGAGGCCTGGGACTCCATCCCTGGCTCGAACTGGGCTTTCCGCTTCCAGCAGGGCGTCACCGAGGCCGCGCACACCATCGCCGTGCTCTCCGAGGCCTACCTGGCCTCCGACCGCGTCCAGGCGCAATGGCGCGCCGTCCACGCCGCCGACCCGCTGGGCTTCGCCAGCAGGCTGATACCCGTCAAGATCACCAACTGCCCTCTGCCTGATCCGCATCCGCTCCGCCAGATCGTCTCGTTGGACCTGTTCGGCCTCGACGAGCCTGCCGCCACCACCCGCCTCACCAAGAAGATCAACGCCCTGCGCAAGGGCAGGGAAAAACCAAGCAAGCCGCCGCCCTTCCCTAAGCCTTCCTGGCCTGGCCCGGTTCTGCCTGAGGACCCATCACACAGTGGCCGCTCCACTATTGTCATTCGCGCTTGGCGGGGTGTCTGGCACGGGGTTCGTGCCCACCCGTGGTGGACCCTTGCCATCGTGGTCGTGGTCGTGGTC
>NZ_CDWWEW010000333.1:4068-5937 GCF_977966315.1 Frankia sp. CeRuru1 | reverse complement strand
GCAAACATTTAGCCGGTGAGCTGAGGGTGTTGGTTCGTGGCATGGCGTGATGGCCGGTGGGCGCGGTACGCCTCTGGCCGGTGGGTTTCCCTGTGGGGGTTGTGTTTCACGTGGGGGCGGTGGGCCAGTCGGGGACCCATGCCTGGCCGGTCATGACGTCGCGTAGGGTGGCTATCGCGGCGCGGCCGTGCTTCGCGGCGGTCCGTAGGTACCCGAGGATCGTGTACCGGTCCTGGGTGACCTTCTCGCTGGTCAGCCGGCCGGAGATGTTCTGCTGGATCTTCGACGGGCGTAGTTCGCGTTCGGCGTCGTTCGAGGTCGCGGGAACGGTCGGGTCGGTGAGGAACCGCAGCACGTCGGTCTGCCGGTCGCGCAGGAACTCCAGCACGAGACGGGCGGGGCGTTCCCCGGGCCGGGTGCCGTGCGACATGGTGGCGGACAGGCCGACGGTCACGCCCCGACGGAACATGCCGAGGAGGTTCTCGACGGTGGGCAGGGCGGGTCCGGCGGGGGGCCGGCAGTAGTGGCAGTGCGCCGCGTCGTGTCCCTGCCCGCCGCTGGCGGCGGCGAGTGCGGTGGCGTGGCGGGTGAGGTTCGTGTGGTGGATCAGTCCGCGCAGCGCGTCGGTGATCTGGGCCGGCCAGTGCTCGCCGGGGTAGGTCTCCCCGGCCGCGGTCAGGTCCCGTAGCAGGTGCTGGGTGCAGATCTGGTGGACCAGGCCGAGGAACTCCACGCTGCCGGGGTCGGTGCCGTCGGGATCACCGTCGGCGAGCGGGTCACCGGGGACGGGGTTGAAGAAGTCGTGGTCGTAGAGGCTGTACCGGTCGTGTACGACCGTCGCGCCGGCGGCGGCGAGTTCGCTGAGCACCGAGGCCTGGAACGTCTGAAGGTCCCGGTCCCCGAGCAGGAAATGGGTGTAGAGATCGGTGCAGGCCACAAGCAGGTACCGCTCGGCCTTCTTGCGGCCCGGGCGGGGCAGCCGCGGGCCGACCCTCAGCGGCGTCTCGTCCATCACCACGACCGCGCACAAGGCGATCAGCGCCCGGATCCGGTCGTGGGCGGCGGCGAGCGCCGCCGCCGCCCACGCCAGCAGGCCGTGCACGAACCCGGCGGACGGCGCGGCGCCGGTCAGTGACTCCACCAGCCCCACGCAGCGACCGACGGGCAGGTGATGGACCACCATGAGGTAGACGCACCAGGCCGCCAGGTTCGGCCCGTAGCCGACCGGCCCGGGGCGGGCGCCGGGCGGGCGGGCCGCCTGGTGGACCGCGCCGCAGCCACAGGCCAGCGCGTGCTGGTCGTACTGGGTCACCGTCGCCGTAACCAGCGGGATGTCGACCTGCTGGTAGCGGTCGACGACCCCGAGGTCACGGGCCTGGCCGCGTTCCAGCGCCGTGGCCAGGTCGTTCCCGCAGCCACACCGCCCCTCGGGGAACCGGTCGACCCGCTCGTCGGGCTGCTCGGTGAACCGCAGGTGTGAGCCCGGCGCGCCGGGCTGCCCGCCGCGGCCACGCCGCCCACCACCACTCACCCGCGGCTTCTTCGGCCTCGGTTCCGACTTGCCCGGCTGGCCATCCTTCGACGACGGGTTCGAGGAGTTGCCGCTGTTCCGCGTGACGAGGTGCTCCAGCCGCGCGAGCCGTGACGCGAGGTCCTCGTTCACCGCGACCAGCTGTGCGTTCATATTCCTGAGTTCGGCGTTCGCGGCCGCCAACCGTTCATTCTGCGCGGTCAGCCTTGCGATCCGCGCGTCACGCGCCGCGTCCTGCTGCTCGAACAGCCGGGCGATCCACAGCATCTGCGCCCACGTCAGGGGCGCCACCACGTCACGCGGTGGGCCACCCGGATCGGACACAGCCCGATCCAACA
>NZ_CDWWEW010000333.1:736-3918 GCF_977966315.1 Frankia sp. CeRuru1 | reverse complement strand
CTGGAACATGGCGGTAGGAGGTCGCTAGTGATCATCGGAAACAGTCGGCACCCCGGCTGGTACATGCCGGTCACGGTCATCGGATACAGTTTGATCGCCGCATTGATTGTGATAGCGGCTTTTGCTGGAATCCCAGGCATCTGGGTAGTCGTTTCCGCAGCCCTTTTGGGTGGCGCTTTCAGGTTCTTGCTGAGGAGGATTCTGCACGAGGATGGTTGAGCCGTTTGCTGCACCAAGCTGAGATATATATCCATGTGATCAATTCGCGTTACCCTTCGGTCGCCATCCCTCCAGAAAATATGCCGTAAGGTAAACGTTCGGAAATCCTGTGGGAGGGCATGATGGATATCAGTGTCTCATCCGTGAGACAGAGGCCGTCCTGCTGCTCCTTCTAGCTCCGTGGAAAGCATGTTCGAGGCTGCTCGTCGCGCTCCGGCCTTCGCCTGATCGTCCCGGTTGTCGGTCGAGACCGGACCGGGACCCGGATCCGGGGGAGATGCCGCCAGGTCACGGCTGGCCGCGAACAGCAGGTCCTCGCCGGTCGCCGGGCGTAGTCGCAGGTCGGCGAGCGCGCCGGCCCCGACTCCGGCCCGGGTCAGGGCGGTGCGCGCGGCGGCGGGGCCGGCGCCGTAGAGGACCGCGATCATCTCCGGGCCGGTCGGATCCGGCCGGTACACCAGGTCCGTGCGGCGCAACGCCGGGCGGGGGGCGCCGACCGGCAGGGTGAAGCGGGCGTGCGTGAGGTCATCGTCCCGGCGCCGGCGCTCCAGGCCCCGATCCGGTCTCCGACCCCGCTGCGGCGCGCGGCCTTGTTCCCCTGCTTCGGCCCGCTTCGCCGCCGGTCCGGCCAGCCGGTCGATCTCGGCGGTGACCACCCGGGCCAGCAGCTCGGCGCTGGCGTCCCAGGTGAACCCAGCCGCCCAGGCGCGGGCCGCCGCGCGCAGCTCGGCCGCCGCGGGCGGCTCGGCCAGTAGCCGTAGCGCCGCGTCGAGGGTCTTCTCCAGCGGCTCGCCCTCGTCGACCAGCCATCCCGTCGTCCCGTCCCGGACCGCGTCGCGCAGCCCCGGGACCCGGAACGCCACCGCGGGCACCCCGAGGGCGGCGGCCTCCAGCACCGACAGCCCCCAGCCCTCACCATGCGAGGGGTTGACCGTCAGCCAGGCCGAGGAAAGCAACCGGTCGCGGGTGGCGGCATTGGTGTAGCCGTGCCAGCGCACGGCGTCACCGTCCCGGTCGGTCGTGCCTCCCGAGCCCGGAGCCGCCCCCGGGTCGGTGGTGGTCACCGTATCTGGGGTGGTCAGCCCGAGGGCGACCGCGCGGGCGGTCAGGCGTTCGCGGTCCGGGCCGTCGCCGATGATGTGGACGGTGAGCCCGGGATGCGCCCCGACCAGCGCGGGCAGCGCGTCGAGGAGCAGGTGGAGCCGCTTGTGCGGCACGAGCCGGCCGACGCACACGATGGTGGGTGCCGTCGCGGGGCCGCCATCCGAGCCTGCGGGCCCGCCGCCAGCCGGGCCCGTGAACGCGGTGGCCCCGGTGGTCGAGTTAGCCCCGGCGGCCGAGGTGGTCACCCCGTTGGGGACCAGGAAGCGCGGGCCGGGCAGGCCGAGGATGTCACGGGCCTCGGCGCGGGTCGAGGGGGAGACGACCACCACCGGTCGGCGCCGGTAGACCCACCGGCTGCCCGGCGCCTCCAGCAGCTGCCCGACCCGGGCGACCGGCCCGGGGAAGTACAACGGGAACTGTTTCTGATGAACGTGGTGGAGCACCTGCACGACGGGGGTGCTCGCCGGCAGCACCAGGGGGCTGAAGAACGGGATCCCGTTCTGGCAGTCGACGACGGCGTCGACGCGGTGCCCGGCCCGCCCCAGGCTGGCCAGCCGGGCGAGCACCGACGGATAGACGCCGAAGGTGCCGCCCCCGCGGCGTACCTCGACGCCGCCGACGGACTCGGCGACGGGCGGACCCGGGCGTTCACCGTCCGTGGCCCGCGAGGTCAGCAGGGTGACCCGGGCACCGGCCGCGGCGAACCGTTCGGCGATCGACTGGCAGAACAGCTCCGCCCCGCCGGCCTGCGGATGCTCCCGGTCCCGCCAGTTGAGGAACACCACGTGCCGGCCAGCGAGGGTGGGCAGGTACCGGCGCTCCCGGGACCCTCCGCGGTGTGTCGACCCTTCCGGGGGTGTCACGCTGGGGCTTCCCGTCACCGGTGGCATTCCTTCCGTTTCATTCCGCTCGCCAGGGCTTACCATGTTCGTCTGCAACGTTCGCCTGCAACCTACCGATGTCGGAAAATCGTCGGCCACTTACCATGGTCGGTGTTCCGCTGTGGGTGATTCGACGTGTCCCGTTCCCGGTGGGGAGACTGATGGCGAAGCCCTCGCGTGAGGCTGTGACGGGCCTGCTGGCCGGTCCGGCAGCGCTGGCCGTCGCCGGCATGCTCGTCAACGGGTGCAACCTGCTGATGAACCTGATCGTCGCCCGGTCGCTGGACCCGGACTCCTACGGCGCCGTGTCGGTGCAGGTCAGCATTTTCCTGATTCTCTCGGTCGCGGGTAACGCGCTGCTGATCGCCGTGGTGCGGCACGAGACGTCTGGGCCGGGGGGCACCCGGCGCGAGCAGTGGTCCTGGATCCGGCGGCTGCGGGGCGCCTGCGGCGTCGGCATCGTGATCTCCGCGATCGTCGCGGTGGTGCTGTGCCGGCCGGTGGCCGCGCTGATGTCTTATCCGCATCCGCTCGCGATCGCCGAGGCGACCATCGGTGCCGCGCTGTGGACGCTGCTGTGCGTCGAACGCGGCCTGCTGCAGGCCCGGGGGGCCTATCCGCGCCTCGCCGTCAACTTCGTGGTCGAGGGCTTCGTCCGGATCGGCCTGGTGATCGTGCTCGTGCTGGGCGGGCTCGGGGTGAACGGCGCGGGCCTGGGCATCGTGCTCGGCGTCGTCGTCGGCGCCGAGCACGCCCGGTGGGCCGTCACGCGCACCCCGCGGCTGCCGCGCCCGCCCGTGTCCCAGCGCGGGGCAACCGTGTCCCAGCGCGGGGCAACCGTGCTGCCTGACGACGGCACACCGCCGGCCACCGGGCCGATTCCGCTGCCGATCCCGGCGCCGCGCGCCAGCGCCCGGCACAGCGTCATCGCCGACACCACCGTCGCCCTCGGCGCGCTGATCCCCCTTGCCCTGCTGC
>NZ_CDWWEW010000333.1:0-686 GCF_977966315.1 Frankia sp. CeRuru1 | reverse complement strand
CACCACCGTCGCCCTCGGCGCGCTGATCCCCCTTGCCCTGCTGCAGAATATGGACGTCGTCATCGTCGGCTGGCTGGGGTCCTCCGGGGTCGGCGGCTACGCGGCGATCTCGACGGCCTGCAAGGTACCGGTCTTCATCGGGCTGGCGGTCGCGAACTTCCTGCTGCCCGAGGCGGCACGACGGCGCAAGGAGGGACGCCCCGCCGGGGGCACGTTGGTCGTGGCGCTGGTCTTCGTCGTCGCTCCCGGGCTCTTCCTCGCCGGGCTCGGTCTGTTTGCGGCGAAGTGGTTGATCGGACTCGTCTTCGGGGCGCATCTCACCGACGCCGCCTCCGCGCTGTCGGTGCTCGCGCTGAGCATGACCCTGCTGGCCGTCACCCTGATGTTCACCACGTACCTGCTCGGCGCCGGGGTGCGCCGGGTCGTCGGCGTGCTCGCCGTCGCCACCGTGGCGACGGCTGGGGCGCTCGTCTCGGCCGGCGGCGGATCGATGGCCACGGCCACCGCCGCGCTCGCCGCCGAGTCGGTGACCGCGCTCGCGGTCGGCCTGCTCGTGGTCCAGCTGCATCACACCGACCGCCGGGCGGCGCGGGCCGCCGAGACGCACCGGCGGCCGGCGGGGGGCGTGGGACTACCCGACCCCCAGCCCGGCGAGGGGGTCCCGGCCCGGGTGTGAGGAGTTCCTC
>NZ_CDWWEW010000332.1:0-5767 GCF_977966315.1 Frankia sp. CeRuru1 | reverse complement strand
GGGCCTCGGTGCCCCGGGCGGCTTCGGCGGGTTCGGTGCGCCCATCTCCTCCCCCGGCGACCTGGACTGGGGTGCCCTCGCCCAGACCCCGGGCACCCTCGTGGTCACGGCGGCGCCGACGGAGGTCGGCAAGGTCGCGGCGGCGCTCGTCGAGCACGGGCGGCCCGGTGACACCCCGATCGCGGTGACCGTGGACGGCACCACCACCGACCAGCGCACCGTTACCTCGACGCTCGATCGGGTCGAGGCGGACACGGCACCGCTGTTGACCGCGGCCCCCACCCCGATCACCCAGGTCGTGCTGTCCATCGGCTCGGTGGTCGCGACCCGCAGCAAGTTGTCCTGGTGGGAGACCCGGGCGCTGTTCGGCTGGACGGTGCTGGTCCCGCGGACCAAGGAACAGGCGGCGATCCTGTCCGACCTGCTGCGTTCGCACGGCGCAAGCCCGCTGGAGGTGCCGACGATCGCTGTCGAGCCCCCGCGGACCGCCGCCCCGATGGAGCGCGCGATCACCGGTCTGGTCTCCGGGCGCTACCAGTGGGTGGCCTTCACCTCGGTCAACGCGGTCAAGGCGGTGCAGGAGAAGGTCGAGGAACGCAGCCTCGACGCCCGCGCGTTCGCGGGGGTCAAGGTTGCGGCGATCGGCGAGGCGACGGCCGACGCGCTGCGCACCTTCGGTATCCGGCCCGATCTCGTCCCGTCCGGGCAGCAGTCCAGCGAGGGGCTGCTGGCGGACTGGCCGGACTTCGACGACACCCTCGACCTGCTCGACCGGGTGCTGCTGCCGCGCGCCGACATCGCCACCGAGACCCTGGTCGCCGGCCTGAAGGAACGCGGCTGGCAGGTCGATGACGTGACGGCCTACCGCACCGTGCGTGCGGCTCCGCCGCCCGCCTCCATCCGGGAGGCGCTGAAGGGCGGCCGGGTCGACGCGGTCGTCTTCACCTCGTCCTCGACCGTGCGCAACCTGGTCGGCATCGCCGGCAAGCCCCACGAGACGACGGTGATCGCCGTGATCGGTCCGGCGACGGCCGCCACTGCCCAGGAGCTCGGGCTGCGCGTCGACGTGCAGGCTCCGGAGGCGTCCATCTCTGCCCTTGTCGGGGCGCTGGCGGAGTTCGCTGCCGAACACCGGGAAGAGCTCGGGAAGATCGGGCCGCTCGCCGCGCGGTTGCCGAAGCCACGGCGAGGCTCGCGGCGGTGAGGGTGCCGGCCCGGGGGAACGGGGCCGCAGCCGGATACCCGACGGCACGTCCCCGCCGGCTGCGCCGCTCGCCCGCGCTGCGCCGGCTGGTCTCGAACGTGCGGTTGCACCCGTCCGACCTGGTGCTGCCGATGTTCGTCAAGGAGGGCGTGGCCGATCCCGTTCCGCTGGCCTCGATGCCCGGTGTCGTCCAGCACACCCGCTCCTCGCTGCGGGAGGCGGCCGTCGAGGCCGTCGAGGCCGGCGTGGGCGGGCTCATCCTGTTCGGTGTGCCCGCGGAGAAGGATGCCCGCGGCTCGGCCGCCGACGACCCGGACGGCATCGTCCAGCTCGCGCTCGCCGATCTCGTCGCCGAGGTCGGTGGCGACGTCGTCCTGATGACGGACCTGTGCCTGGACGAGTACACCGACCACGGGCACTGCGGTCTGCTCACCGACTCCGGGGAGGTCGACAACGACGCCACCCTGGCGCGCTACGGCGCGATCGCCGTGGCGCAGGCCCGTGCGGGTGCCGAGGTCGTCGCGCCGAGCGGGATGATGGACGGCCAGGTCGGCGCGATCCGGGCCGCGCTGGACGCGGAGGGCTTCATCGACCTGCCGATCCTCGCCTACTCGGTGAAGTATGCCTCGGCGTTCTACGGGCCGTTCCGCGAGGCTGCCGAGTGCGCCCCGCAGTTCGGGGACCGGACCGGTTACCAGCAGGATCCGGCCCGCTCGGCCGAGGAGGCCCGGCGCGAGGTCGCGCTCGACCTTGCCGAGGGCGCGGACGCGGTGATGGTGAAACCGGCGCTGGCCTACCTGGACGTGCTGCGGGCGGTGGCCGACACAGTGGACGTACCGGTGGCGGCCTACCAGGTGTCGGGCGAGTACGCGATGGTGGAGGCTGCCGCGGCGGCCGGGTGGATCGACCGGGACCGGGCGATCGACGAGACGCTGACCGCGATCTCCCGGGCCGGGGCGGACATCATCTTGACCTACTGGGCCACCGAGGTCGCCCGCCGCCTGGCCGCCTCCCGCTGACCGTCCCTCGCGGCGGCGGTTCCTCAACGTCGACGGTTCGCCACGGTGGTGCCGGGAGTCCGGCGTTCGTGGAAAGCGTCCGTTAGGTTGCTCAGGGTGGGGGCTGTGCGTCGCGGCCTTCCCGTGTCGGCGTGGGCGGGATCTCTCCCGTGATGATCGGCCATTGGTTCGGAAGGTACCCCCACTGGGTACCGGTACACTATACGGGGGGAGGGTATGTTCGGAGGGTCGGACGGGCGCCGGTGGCCGGTGGGATGGGCAGATCCATCGGGACCGGGGCGGCTTACACGAGGAGACGAGAACGGCCATGACGACCGCCTACACGACCGCCTACACGGTGGCCGGGATGACCTGCCAGCACTGCGTCCGATCCGTGACCGAGGAGCTCGCGCGGCTGCCGACCGTGTCGGACGTCGCCGTGGAGCTGGCCGAGGGCCGGGTCACTCTCGTCAGCGACGGCGTCGTCGAGGACGGCGCCGTCCGGGAGGCCGTTGCGGAGGCCGGATACGAGCTTGTCGGGCGGGCGTAGCGCTTCGGTGGTGCCAACGGTGCCGGTGGCCGGCGGGTGTGTCCGGTCCCACGGTCCGCGACCGGCAGTACCTTCCAGTCCGCTGTAAGGAATCCGCTGTAAGGAATCCGCCGGAAGGGGAGATCTGATGACCACTCTCGACGTCGGAACGGGTCACCCCGCGCGGATCGAGCTCGCGATCGGCGGGATGACCTGCTCGTCGTGCGCCGCGCGGGTGGAACGCAAACTCAACAGGATGGACGGCGTCACCGCTTCGGTGAACTACGCCACCGAGAAGGCCACCGTCACCCTCACGGATACCGAAGCCCCCGCGGTCTGTCTCGATGATCTGATCCGCACGGTACAGGCCGCGGGATACTCCGCGACCCCGGTCCGGGGTGGGCCGGGTGCGGCCGACACCGGCACCGCGGCCGACACCGGCACCGCGGCCGGCACTGACACCGCGGCCGAGTATGCGACTGGTGCGGCGGAGGCCGAGGACAGCGGCGGCACGCAGGACGACGCGCCCGGCGCGGCGCTGCGGGCGCTACGTGTCCGGCTGACTGTCTCGGCGACGCTCGCCGTGCCGGTGATCGCACTGGCCATGGTGCCCGCCTGGCAGTTCGACTACTGGCAGTGGGTCTCGCTGGCCTTGGCGACGCCGGTCGTGCTCTGGGGAGGCTGGCCGTTCCACCGGGCCGCGGGCCGGGGCGCCCGGCACGGGGTCGCGACGATGGACACCCTGGTCTCCCTCGGAACGCTGGCCGCCTTCGTCTGGTCGCTGTACGCCCTGTTCCTGGGCGGAGCGGGCGAACCGGGGATGCGGCACTCGTTCTCGTTCACCGGCGGCTTCCCGGGCCCGGAAGCCTCGGCCGGCGAGATCGGCCACTCGGGGAGTGGCCACGGCACCGGCGGGAGTGCCCACGGCGGCGCGGGCACAGCCCTCTACCTGGAGGTCGCCGCCGGGGTGACGGTGTTCCTGCTCACCGGCCGATTCCTGGAGTCACGTGCCCGCCGGCGTTCCGGCGCGGCCCTGCGGGCGCTGCTCCACCTCGGGGCAAAGGACGTCACCGTGCTGCGCGACCGGCCGGCGGACGGTGCGCGGGGGACTGGCCCGCGGCGGGTCGAGGAACGGATCCCGGTCGAGGCGCTGCGGATCGGGGACGAGTTCGTCGTCCGTCCGGGCGAGAAGATCGCCACCGACGGCGTCGTGCTCGACGGGCTGTCGGCGGTGGACGCGAGCATGGTCACCGGCGAGTCGGTGCCCGTCGAGGTCGCCCCGGGTGACGCGGTCGTCGGGGCGACGGTGAACGCCGGCGGGCGGCTTGTGGTCCGGGCCACCCGGGTCGGCGCCGACACGCAGCTGGCGCGCATCGCCCGGCTCGTGACGGAGGCCCAGAGTGGCAAGGCCCGCGTCCAGCGCCTCGCCGACCGGGTCTCGGCGGTGTTCGTTCCGGTGGTGATCATAATCGCGCTCGTCACCCTCGGGGTCTGGCTGGCTCTCGGGCAGCCGGCGACCGACGCCTTCACCGCGGCCGTCGCCGTGTTGATCATCGCCTGCCCCTGCGCGCTGGGCCTGGCCACGCCGACGGCGCTGCTGGTCGGGACGGGACGCGGTGCGCAGGTGGGCATCCTCATCCGCGGCCCGGAGGTGCTGGAGTCGACGCGGCGGGTCCAGACCGTCCTACTCGACAAAACCGGCACGGTGACCAGCGGGCGGATGCAGGTTGTCGCGGTGCTGCCGGCCCCCGGCGAGGACGCCGCCGAGGTGCTCCGGCTCGCCGCGGCGGTGGAGGAGGCGAGCGAGCACCCCATCGCCCGGGCGATCGCTGACGCGGCTGGGGAGCACGCGGTGGCCGCCGGTGTGCTGCCGCCGGTCGCGGACT
The DNA here is from genome assembly GCF_977966315.1 of Frankia sp. CeRuru1. NCBI lineage: Bacteria > Bacillati > Actinomycetota > Actinomycetes > Frankiales > Frankiaceae > Frankia > Frankia sp. CeRuru1. The sequence goes on along the minus strand of NZ_CDWWEW010000332.1, from coordinate 1,150 downwards.
TCGCGAACACCGCGGGCCTCGGCGTGCGCGGCACCGTGGAGGGGCATGCGGTGCTCGTCGGGCGGCCCCGGGTGTTCGCGGAACTCCCGGGTGCGCTCGCCGCCGAGCTGGACCGGGAACGGGCCGCCGGGCACACCGCCGTCGTGGTCGGCTGGGACGGCCGTCCCCGCGGACTGATCAGCGTCGCCGACACGGTGAAGCCCACCGCGGCCGCGGCCGTCGCCGATCTGCGTCGGCTCGGGCTGCACCCGGTCCTGCTGACCGGGGACGCCGAGGCGGTCGCCCGGTCCGTCGCCGCCGAGGTCGGCATCGCGGCCGAGGACGTCATCGCCGAGGTCCTGCCCGAGGAGAAGGTCGCGGCGGTCCGTCGCTTGCAGGCGCAGGGCCGGGTCGTGGCCATGGTGGGCGACGGGGTGAACGACGCCGCCGCGCTCGCCCAGGCCGATCTGGGCCTGGCGATGGGCGGCGGCACTGACGCGGCGATCGAGGCGTCGGATCTGACGCTCGTCAACGCGGATCCCTGCCTGGTGGCGGATGCCATCCGACTGTCGCGCGCCACCCTGCGCACGATCAAGGGCAATCTGTTCTGGGCGTTCGCCTACAACGTGGCCGGGCTGCCGCTTGCCGCGACCGGTCTGCTCAACCCAATGATCGCGGGGGCGGCGATGGCGTTCAGCTCCGTCTTCGTCGTCACGAACAGTCTGCGGCTGCGGCGTTTCACCGCACTGCGTCCGGCCTGAGCGGGTCCGGCCTGAGCGGGTCCGGCCTGAGCGGGTCCGGCCGGATCGGTTCCGCGGCGTCGGTCAGGTCGTGGCCGGTTCGGCCGGCGGGGCCTCCAGTCGCGGGAACACCGGGCTGGGATCGGCGGCCCGCGGCCCGCCGTCGCCGCACTGCGCGGCGATGCGCGGTGCCGAATCGGGCAGGAAGGGCGCGAGGTGCTCCGCCAGCTCCCGGCACGTGGCGACCAGTTCGGCGAGGACTGCGTCGAGGGCGTCGCGCGACGCTCCCTCCTTGCGCTCCGCCTTCGCGAGCTCCCAGGGCCGGGCGGCCTCCACGTAGCGGTTACCCTCGTCGCCGATCCTCGTGATGACCTCGGCTGCCCGGCGGAAGTCGAAGGCGGCGAAGGCGTCGTCGATTGTCCGGGGGGCCT
>NZ_CDWWEW010000331.1:0-5775 GCF_977966315.1 Frankia sp. CeRuru1 | reverse complement strand
CGACACCCACGACAGATCAACCACAGGCCCATTCCGACCATGGGCTCTCCCCGAACTCCTCCTCCCCCGGGTGCCCCGCGATCGCCGGGCGCCCCACAATCGAAGGTGTAATCGAAGGTGCAGCTGACGGCCGGCCCCCTCTACGCGCTCTACACCCGTCGCCTGCGTCGGCAGGTCATGGCGGGTCCACTGCCTGCGCACGTCGGGCTGGTCATGGACGGCAACCGCCGCTGGGCCCGCGAGATGGGCATGGCGAATCCGAGCCTCGGCCACAAGTACGGCGCCGAGCACGCCGAGGACGTCCTGTCCTGGTGCGAGCTTGTCGGGATCAAACACGTCACCGTGTTCGTCTGCTCGACGGAGAACCTGCAGCAGCGCGGGGACGCCGAGGTCGCCTTCCTCATGCAGGTGATCGAGCAGGTGGTGGCCGACCGGCTCGGGCGGCCGGACGCCCGCTGGCAGGTCCATCTCGCGGGCATGCTGGACACGCTGCCGGACAGCACGGCCCGTGTCCTCAAGGATGCCGTGGAGACGACCCGCGGCGTCACGACCGGCGCCCACGTCACCCTCGCCGTCGGGTACGGAGGTCGCCAGGAGGTCATCGAGGCCCTGCGCGAACTGCTGTACGAGCGGGCCGAGGCGGGGGACTCGCTGGCCGACGTCGCGTCGACGCTGACCGTGGACGACATCGCCCAGCACCTCTACACCGCCGGCCAGCCCGACCCCGATCTGGTGATCCGCACCAGCGGGGAACAGCGGCTGTCCAACTTCCTGCTCTGGCAGAGCGCCTACTCGGAGCTGTATTTCTGCGAGGCGTACTGGCCGGCGTTCCGTGAGATCGACTTCCTGCGCGCCCTGCGCAGCTTCGCCGCCAGGGAGCGACGCCACGGTGCCTGATCCGCGCCTGGCCCGCCCTTGAACCGCCCTTGAACCACTCCTGAGCCGCCCTTGGACGGCGGGCTGCGTGCGCCTGGTTTTTCCGCTTCCCGCTGCCCGATCATTTCTTCCTTTATCTGGCTATTTCCCCCTTCCCGCCTTTTTCCTTTCCTTCTTTCCTCCTTTGAGCGGGGCTGGCATCCCCCCGGACAGGAAGATCGTTCAGACGGTCAACGCCGGTCATGGGCCACCTATGGGCTTCAGGGATGTGTAGAGCGCCCACCGCACCGTCGTCGTCCGACGGCTGGCCACCCGCCCGGTCGGCCGCATCCTGCCCGCGGAAACGCCCAGTTGGTGCCATTACCGCAAGTAAGTGCTTATTGCGCCATCAGCGAACTACCGTCGAGTCTCCGTCGCGCTGGTGCAAGCCTGTCGCCTGTCGGGACCTGATGTCAGACATAAACGGAGCATCAATGGCATCCGCCACCAGCGTCCACAAGGGTTGGAAGATCTTCTTCACCAGAGAGGAGACCGAGATGGTCGCTAACGGCGTCGACATAGCCGCGATAGTTTCGGCCGTCATACCCGAGCCGGCCACCGCCACGGTGGCGTCGGTGGCCCCGCGAATCCTCGCTTTTTACGCGAATCGCGCTCTCAAAATCAACAAGAGGCTCGGCCTCGAGGTCAACATGCCCAGCCCCAATTTCCCCGTCCGCACCGAAACCATCGGGCCCCCGGTGTGGCCTTTCCGAATCTAGCCATGATCAAAAATGGCGGCCGGAACGTCGTCAACACCGTTGATTATCTTGTCTGCACTCCCCGGAGGCACCGAGATACCTGACCGCAGCTGACGATGAACAGCGCCGACGACGAACAGCCCCGACGACGAACGCTGAAGCCGATGAGCCGGGAGGTCCCTCCGTCCCACCCACGAGTGCCGCCCGCCGACGTCCGATTTCGCTGGCCGGTTGACCGGCCATCGCCGGCGATGGGACCGGCGATGGCCGGGGACCATGGATCGTCCTGGTCCGTCAGCTCGCTGTTACTGCTGCACCTGTTGCCGGAACCAGCGGACGACCGCGGCCGTACCGGCCTTGTTGGAGTCGAGATGACCGACGTTGGGTCCCAGGTTGATGATCGGGGCGTCGGCGCCCCTTGCCAGGAACGCGGCCCGGCAGTGCTCGCTGTTGGCCCGCGGAACCTGATGGTCGGCGCCGCCGACGTAGAGCCGGACCGGCACCCTCGGGTTCCAGTTCGAACAGGTCTTGTCCGCCGCCCACAGCGCCACGGCCAGCCGGCCCTGGGGGTTGCGGAGCAGGTCGAAGCCGTGTGGGGTGAGCAGCTTGTCGGTGGTCGCCGGCAGGCCGGCGAGGATCTGCTCCCCGGTGTGCTTGCCGTCGAAGAGCGTCGCGACCTTCGGGTCCTGGAACACCTCCGCCGGCGAGCGGTACAGGTGGTGCAGGCGGTTCCAGGAGACGAGGAAGAAGGCGGTGTAGCCGACGCCGAAGGGCCATGCGACCTGCCCGTTCAGCCACGCCGGCAGCTCCACGGAGCGCAGGTCATAGGCTCCGCTGACGGGCGCGAGGGCACCGAGCCGGAACGACGGGTCGGCGCCGGCCCGCAGCGCCTTCCCCAGTCCCGTCGCCGCCGAAGCGCCCTGGGAGAACCCGGTGACCAGCACATCCCGTTTGAACTTCCGGCCTTCACGCTCGGCGACAGTGCGCGCCGCGCGGAGCAGGTCCAGCGACGCGCTGGTCTCCGAGGGGACGTCCAACCACGGATGGTCACCCGGCCCGACGCCGTAGCCCAGGTAGTCGGGGGCGACCGCCGCGAACCCGGCGGCGGCGTAGGTGAGGGCCGGGGCCTGCCCCCAGGAGTTGGCCTCCAGATCGGTCGCGGTCGACGGGGCGTCCGTGCGGTTGATCTCGGTGCCGTGGGCGTAGGAGACAACCCGTAGCCAGCGGTCCTCGGTGCGCGGCAGCGCCACCAGGCCGCTGGCGGTCGTCCGACGTCCACGGGGGTCGATCGTGTAGTACACGACCCGGTAGGTCCGCACCCCCGACCGGATCACCTCCGGATCGGCGTCGAACCCGGTACCGGCCAGGACCGCCCGCACATACTCCGCCGACAGGACCCGTAGCCGTTTGACGGAGACCACATCCCCGCGGTAAGAGGATGTGTGACGCCAAGCCGTGGTTGGCCCGGTGGCCGCGGCGGGGTCGATGAGGGCGGTGGTCGTCGCGGTGGCCGTCACCGCGGTCGTCGCGGCGAGGACGAGCCCCATGACGGTCCGGCGCCGCCGGGAACGCCGTCCCCTCCTCACGATGTCCTGCCGCCCGTGACGTACCAGCCGCACGTGACGTCTCTGCGGCGCGTGGCCTCCTTCCTGGACATGACCCGTTTCCTGCTCGTGACCCATTTCCCGCATGTGACCTCCTTCCCGCACGTGACCAATTTCCCGCATATGACGCCCCAGTGGCACATGACTTCTTTCCTGCACGTGGCCTCTTTCCTGCATGTGACTTCCTTCCCGCGTGTGCATTGCGATGCCGGTGACGCTAGAAGTGGGCCTGTCGCCACGCCGGTGATCCTAAAAGTGGGCCTGTCCAGGATGAATGCGGTCAGCAGGTCGACCCGGGCGGGGAAAACCACCGCACACGGGCTTCGAACGGCCTACCGGCTTCCGCCGGTGATGATGGCAACCGTGCCGGGGAGATCGAACAGCCGCTCAGGTGTCTTCATCGCGCCCTCTGCCCGCCCGTCGGGTGACCGCCACCTGCTGGCTGCCATCACGCCCTGCCCGGAGGGCCAATGTAGGTGGCCTGGTCAGATATCCATCGCTTGATGGGCAGCACCGTCGGCACCGGGAGCACGCTCCCGACACCGACAGTCGTAGTGTGATCACACCAAAAAGACGGATGCGCCGGCGAAGGTGATTTCCGGCACGGGCCGCCGGCCCTGAACGCGTGCGTCGCCCGCGAAGGACCGGTTATAGGCAGTCGATCCCCGGAAAGGGTCGCCGCGGCGACACCCGCCCCCCACCGCCGAGGGATGCCGGGAGAAAGCGCTCCGGTGGCTGTTACCATGCTCCATATGGGCTTCGGGAAAATCACGGCGTCTATGCCCCTTGGGGGAAATCCACGGTGCCGGCGATGAGATCGGTCACGATTGCCCCCGATCCGACCTCCGCCGGCTCCCCCGGGATGTGGGACACCGCCCCGAAAACCGCGGAGCAGACCCAGCAGAACGAGTTGATCGGGCCGGACGCCCGGCTGGCGACCTGGGTGTTTGAACGCGCTGCGCGGCCTGTTGGCCGTACTTTTCATCGCGACGGTCATGTGCTTCTACTCCCTTGCCCCGGTGGCCCCGGTGGCCCCGGTGGCCCCGGTGGGCCCGGACGGCGCGGCCGAATACCTCGCGGCAAGCCTGCGGTTCGGCGTCTTCTACACCTCGATCGCCGTCTTCGCGGCATTCTTCTTCGATCGCCGCCACCTCGAACACGTCTTCTGGCGGATGTCACTGGGCTGCGTGTGGATCGCCCTGGCCGGCTATGCCGTCGCCGCCGTCCTACCGGCGCCGGTGTGGGTAGACCCCGGCTCCGGCGGCACGCCCCGGCTGCGCGGGCTGCTGGCCGAGCCCTCGTCCTGGGCCCCAGTCATCTCCGTGCTGATCCTGCTGGCGGTCCGGCGCAGGTCGTGGCGAAACCTGGCACTCGTCGTCCTCGCCGGTCTGCTGACCACATCACCCACGGTCCTGCTCACCGCCTCTATCAGCCTGGCCTTCTGTTATCTCAACGGGGTTCGAGCGGTGGCTGCCCGGGGCCGCCGGACGATCGTCCTCGCCGCCGGCCGGCTACCTGGCCAGCAACAACGGCCTGACGGTCGCGTTCGGCCGGCTCGTCGCCGGACTCGGCGCGCTGGGCGATGACACGGCACCCGCCACCGCCAACGGCCGTTACACGAGCGCGCGGATCGTCATGGCCGAGGCCCGGCAGAACGGTCATCCGAACATCGGCTACGGCCCGAACTCGAACTCCGTCTATCTCGCCAAGAAATACGGTGACGGCCGGAACTACGCGGCCAACTCCCTCTACCTGGCCTGGCTGTTCGATGTCGGTCGGATCGGCGCGTGCACTCTTCTGGCAGCGGTCTTCCTGATCCTGCTGCGGCTGGCCGGACGGCCGGCATCGGCCGCCCTCTTCATACCCTTCCTGGTCGCTTCCCTCATCAACTCCGCACAGGGTTTCGAACTTTTCAAGTTCACCTTCGTCTCCATCCTGCTCTACCTGTTCGGCTGGGAGCGCCGTATCCTCCCGGCAACCGCCGTCAAGAACCCGGTCTCGCACGACGCAGACCAGCAGACCAGCCGCCGGGACACACCCTGCGCCGGGGTTTCGAGTGGGCGCACGAGGTCGACGTGGGTGCCGTCGGCGATACCAAGCTCGTCGAGGTCGTCCGGGTGGACGAACACGACGCGCCGGCCGCGGCGCACCCCGCGGTACCGGTCGTCCATGCCGTAGATCGTCGTGTTGTACTGGTCGTGGGGACGGACGGCCTGCAGCAGCAGGTGTCCCGGCGGGACCCGCAGCACCTCGCAGGTGTTGACCGTCAGCGCCTGGAACAACGCCGGGTCCCCGTTCACCCGGATCTGCAGGAACTGATCCGCCAGGGTCGTGCCCCGCCCGAGCAGGCTGGAGCGATCCCGATCGTCGCCGACAGCGCCGCCCCCCGACGACTCGTGACACATGTTCGAACAGTCCGGCAGGTTGTTCGTCCCCACCATCCGCGCGAACGGCTGCCAGACGAACGCCGCCTCGTTACTCGTCCGACCCGACGTGTAGAACACCGCCTCATCCGGACTGTCCAGCGCGTTCAGCTCCCCCGCGATGATCCCGAATGC
>NZ_CDWWEW010000330.1:0-5782 GCF_977966315.1 Frankia sp. CeRuru1 | reverse complement strand
GCCGGGGGTCAGACCTCCGGGCCGGCCAGCAGCGAGGCGACCAGGCTCGGTTCGATGTTCCCGCCGGTGAGCAGCACGCCGACGTCCGAGCCAAGACGGGGCGCGTGCTCCAGGGCTGCGGCGAGCGCGGTGGCCGCCGCCGGTTCGATGACCAACCGGGCGCGCAGGAACGCCGCCCGCAGCGCCTCGACGATGGCTTCCTCCGACACCGTCACGACCGCGGCCACGGCCCGGTGGGCGAGGTCGAAGGGGAGGGCGCCAATCCGGTCGGGGCGCAGCCCGTCGGCGATGGTGTGCCTGGCGGGTACGGTCACCGGCCGGTGCGCGCAAAGGGCCGCGGTGAGCGCGGGCACGGCCTGTGGCTCGGCCCCGACCACGGATACGTCGCGTCCCGCGGTCGTCAGGCAGGCGCCGGCAATCGCGCTGCCGCCACCGACCGGAACGATGACGGCGTCCAGGCACGCACCCTCCTGGGCAACCTGCCCGAGCAGCTCGGCTGTCGCGGTCCCCTGACCCGCGATCACATGGGGGTTCTGGTAGGGGTCGATGACGTCGTACCCGTGCAACTGGCGGAGTTCCGCCACGGTGGCCACCCGGTCGGCGAGCACAGTGCCGGCCGTCACAACCTCGGCACCGGCCTTCCGGATCTGGCTGATCTTGGCCGGCGCGGCGTCGGACGGCAGGAGCACGATGGTGGGTAGCCCGTGGTGGCGGGCGGCCAGAGCGACCGCGATCCCGTGGTTGCCCGTGCTCTGCGCGATCACCCCCCGGCTGCCGGAGGTGGCGAGGTGCTCCACGGCCAGCAGTGCACCGCGGATCTTGAACGACCCGCCGCGCTGCAGGTTCTCCGCCTTCAGCCACAGGCGCGCGCCGCCGAGGACATCGAGCTGGTCGCACCGCACGACCGGCGTCCGCCACACCCGGCCAGCCAGCCGCCGCTCGGCCCGGTCGACGACGGCGCGGTCCAGCTCCGGAGCCTTGTTGCCGTCGGCGGCCGGAGCGAGTGGATGTCCGTCCACATTCCTTTCAACCCGCTCGCACGGACCGCTCGTCCTGCTCGCCGCAGGCGCATGATCGCGCAAATAATTGATCCTCATAGACTCTCCGTGCATGCAGGAATTTGATGTCACGTGCGGTGTCGAAAAGGAGAGCGGCGTGATGGCGTGGTCGGCACCGGCCACGGGACCGTGTGGCGAGATGTCCGGGCAGATTCCGGAAAACCTGTCGGGGATATGTGCGATTCATGGTCGCACGTCTTCTTCCGGTGCGGAAGGCGCGGAGACCAGGGGGAAAACTGGACGCCGACCACCTGACGGTGATCGGCGTCCGCATTCGAAAGCATTTCTTGGTGGGTGACCAATCACCCGCATCCGTCATTCGTTGTGCAACGCTTCCGCGATGGTCGTGCGGGTCGCCGCACGGGCTGGGAAGAACGCGCCAAGTACCGCGATCATGATGCCGGCGAGACCTAGCAGCACGAGGAGGTGTGCGGACCATACGTCCACCATGCGCGCGGGCAGATCGACCCTCGCCGCGTGGCCCGCGATCGGCATGATCACATGGTGGGTGAGGACGCCTAACGGGATGCCGAGCAGTCCGCCGATTGTGCCCACAGCCGCCATGGAGGTGAGCGTCATGCTGATCACTTGGCGGGGCGTCATGCCGATCGACTGGAGCATCGCCAGATCACGGCGGCGTTCGTGAGTGTTGAGGGCGACTGTGTTGAAGACCCCGAGCCCCGCGACCGTCGCCAGAATAAGGGTGAGGACCGTCGACAGGCTGATGACGGCGGCGGTGAAGGTGGTCGAACCGGAGTTCGGATGCGAGTAGAGGCCCTGGTCCACTGCCCGCACGGCGGAGGTGTAGCGGGCGAGGCTGGTGTCGGGGGAGACCTGCACCAGATACTGGACGTGGGAGTTGAGGAGCCTGACGTCCAGATCGAGGGCGGACAGCGTCCGCCAGTCCGCGTAGAGCAGGTCCTGCTGGCTCATCAGCGAGGCGACGATGGTGGTGCGGATCTGCTTACCACCCACATCCAGCGGTAGCTGGTCGCCGACGCGGAGGCCCCGCTTGTGCAGGAACGCCGTGGACGCGGCGACCTCGCCGGGCCCGGCGATCCAGCGCCCCGTGACGATCTGGTCCTGGAAGTCCAGCGTGGACGTGTCCCCCCGCCAGAAGTCGGCGACGACGCTTTGGGAGGAACCCGTGACGGACACGGGGACATGCACGTCGACCGTCACGTGCTTCGTGCCGTCCAGGGACCGCAGCATCGCCTCGATCTGCCGGTCGTCCAGCTTCGGCGCGGTCTCGCCGAACTGCGTCCGGCCGGGCTCGACGGTGAGCTGGGCGGCCGACGAGTGCGTTGTTGCCTTGCCGTACTTGACGACCGTACCGACCAGGCCGGCCGCGAATGTCACGGTGGTCACGCCGAGGAGCACGGCCACCAGCGTCATCGCGGTACGGGCGGGCCGCGCGAACGGAAGCCCCAGACCGAGACTGACCGAGCGCGGCAACCGGCTGCCGCTGAGTCGGCGCTGAACCCGCAGCCCCCGACCCGGGCGCGGCGCGCTGCCCGCATTGATCGCCTCGGCCGCGGACAGCCGGTGCGCCCGCCTTGACGGTACGGCTGCCGCGAGGACAACGAGGGCGGGTATCCCCACCAGGGCGGCTACCGGCACCCACGCGCTGACGCCGACACCGCTGAGGTCCATGCCCGTGCCCTGGAACGCGCTGGTCAACAGCGGCTCCGTGGCGAGTACGCCGCCGACGGTGCCCAGCACGCAGCCGACGGCCGCCGGCAGCGAGACCATCAGCAGGTAGACCTCGACCACCTGACGTGGCGTGAACCCCAGGGACTTGAGAACACCGATGTGCCGAAAGCCGGCGACGACCGCGCCGCTGATGACGTTGGCGACGATCAACACGGCGACGATGATGCCGAGGATGCCGAAGACCATCAGGAAGGGCACGTACACGCCCGGCCCGGAGGCGACATCCTGCTTGATGGTGAGGTAAGACTGCGCGGCGACGAGCGCGCCCCTGGGCAGATCCGCCGTGGCCCGGTCGAGGCTCCGGTTGATCTCGGCCTGCGTCCCCGCCGAGTCGAAGCGGTACAGCATCTGGGTGGCCGTCGGGCCCATCACTTCCATCTGTGCCGGCGAGACCCAGGCGTCGGCGGTCCGGCTCAGGGTGTAGGCGTATCCGACGATGGTGAGCTTCGTGCCCTGCGGGGTCACGACCTGCCCGCCGAGAGGAAACGGCGAATGGCTGCCGACGGAAGGCGGTGTCTCGTTCACGACGATCTCGCCGGGGTCGGTGGCCCAGCGACCGTCCCACAGGTGTACCCGGTCCACCGGGCCGCCCGGGTCGGCGCGACCCACCACGGTCAGCGGGCCCGCAAGGAAGGGGACGCTGCCCGGGGCCAGGCTCACGGAGGTCTGGCCGAAGGGGCCGGCGGCAGCCTCGACGCCTGGCTGCTGGGCAGTCGTGGCGAGTTGAGCGTCGGAGACGTTGGCGGAGTCGAAAGCGGTGGCAGCGTGCGCGCCGCGCTGCTTGTCGAACGCCCGGTCGAAGGGCCGGCTGGCCGAGTCCAGCAGCCCCAGCGCGATGACCATGGTGGCTGTGGACAGCAGGACGACAATGGCGATGATGACCGTCTGCAGCCGGCGGCGTCGGACCGCCGCCCGCGCGGCCAACCACACTGCGCTCATCCGACCCGCTCCAATCTGCTCTCACGAGCGATCCGGCCGTCCTCGAACTCGATCAGCCGGGTCGCGCACCGTTCGGCGAGGCGCGGATCGTGTGTGACGATCAGCAGCGTCTGGCCGACCCGGTTGAGGTCGAGCAGCAGGTTCATCACCTGCTCGCCGCTCTGCCGGTCCAGAGCGCCGGTCGGCTCGTCCGCCAGAAGCAGTGAGGGCTGGTTCATCAGCGCCCGGGCCACAGCTACCCGCTGGCGCTGACCGCCGCTGAGCGTCGCCGGGTAGTTGTCCCGGCGGTCCGCGACGCCGAGCTCGTTGAGCAGCTTCAGCGCGCGCTTGCGGGCCTGGCGGGCCGAGGTGCCGGTTAGCTGGGCGGCGAGTGCCACATTGTCCAGCGCCGTCAGATCGTCGAGAAGGTTGAAGAACTGGAATATCATGCCGATCCGCCGTCGACGGAACAGCGCCAAGCCGGTCTCGTTGAGGCTGCCCAGATCGTCGCCGTGGACATTGATCGTCCCGGTGGTGGGGCGGTCCAGGCCGGCGACCATGTTGAGCAGCGTGGACTTGCCGCAGCCCGACGGCCCCATCACCGCGACCGCCTCGCCGGCCCGGATCTCCAAGGACACGCTGTCGAGCGCGACCGACTGCCCGTATTCCTTGCGCACGCCGTCCAGCCGTACGACGACCTGGTCCGAGGCGTTCACATTGGTCATGCTCCGACCCTAGGGAGGAATCGTCGGCCGGACATCGGCCGGCGGAGGTAATTCGGCAACCGGGTCATCCTTGAGATGTACGGCGGTGGCGCGCGACCGATGCCGTGGGAGGGCAGCCCGGTGCGAGCCAGGTCACCGCATCACCGAGTCGACATTGAGTCAATGTGGACGCCCGCGGCGTCGTCAGAGGCCTGCTGGGCGAACTGGGTGCGGTACAGGTGCGCGTAGAGCCCGTCCGCGGCCAGGAGCTCCTCGTGGGCGCCGCTCTCCCGGATCTGTCCGGCCTCGACGACGAGGATCTGGTCTGCCTCGCGGATAGTGGACAGCCGGTGCGCTATCACCAGGGAGGTCCGGCCTGCCAGAGCAGTCTTCAGAGCGCGCTGGATGGCTGCTTCGGACTGCGAGTCCAAGTGGGCGGTCGCCTCGTCCAAAACCACCACCGGTGGAGCCTTGAGTAGCAGCCGAGCCAGGGAGATCCGCTGCTTCTCGCCGCCGGAGAGGCGGTAGCCACGGTCACCGACCACCGTGTCGAGGCCGTCCGGCAGGGCGTGGATGGTGTCCCACACCTGTGCTGCCCTGCAGGCGTCGATCAGCTCCTGCTCGGTGGCGCCGGGCCGGGCGTACGCCAGGTTGGCCCGCAGGGTGTCATGGAAGAGGTGCGCGTCCTGGGTGACCACGCCGACGGTGTCCCGCAGGGACTGAAGGGTCAGATCACGGACGTCGTGGTCGCCGATCCGGATCGACCCCGATGTGGGGTCGTACAACCGTGGCACCAGGTGCGTGATCGTGGTCTTCCCCGCGCCGGACGGCCCGACCAGAGCGGTGAGCTTGCCCGCTGGCGCACGGAAGCTCAGCTCGCGCAATGTCAGCATCGTGTCGCCACTCAGCGCCGTGTCGCCGCGTTCCGGTGTGCGCACCGGGACCGACTCCAGGGACACGAGCGAGACCTCCTCGGCGGTGGGATACCGGAAGCTGACTCGGTCGAACTCGATGTACGGTGCCGGGCCGTCGGGACCAGGCAGGGGCAGCGCGTGGGCGTCGGGGTGTTCCGAGATAAGCGGCTCAAGGTCCAGCAACTCGAAGACCCGGTCAAAGCTCACCAGCGCGGTCATCGCCGTGACCGGCATGTTCGACAGTTGGTTGATCGGTCCGTACAGCCGCAGCAGCAGGGTCACCATCGCGACCAGTGTGCCGATCGGAAGGGTGCCGTCGATGGTGAGGGCGCCGCCCAGGCCGTACACCAGCGCCGTGGTGAGCGAGGTCAGCACGGTGACGATGATGAAGAGCAGCCGCCCATAGACCAGACCGCCGACGTAATCATTCAGCGGGTGTGCTGACGGTTCTGGTTCGTGGCGTGGCGTGATGGCC
>NZ_CDWWEW010000329.1:0-5800 GCF_977966315.1 Frankia sp. CeRuru1 | reverse complement strand
AGTGCTGACCAGTTACCCGCGACCTACGGATTCATGAAGGAAGCCCGCGAGCACAGCCAGATCGACCCCAGCGCGCTGGTGATGGTCGGCGGCGTGCACAGCAACTTCTACCCCGACGAATCGCTGCGCGACTTCCGTGCGGACGTGGTCTGCGAAGGCGAGTCGGAGGAGACGATCCTCGATGTGCTGGACCGGGCTGCCGCGGGCCAGCCCTTCACCGGCATCGCCGGCACCCGCTGGATCGAGGACGGGCGGGTCCGGACCGAGCCACCGCGCCGGCTGATGAGGGACATCGACCGGCTACCGCTGCCCGCCCGGCATCTGCTGCCCGTCGGGGACTTCGTGCTGGAAGACCGGCTAGCCGGCCGAGACATCCGCATGGCGCACGTGATGTTCAGCCGCGGATGCCCCTTCCCGTGCTCGTTCTGCGCGGCCGGGCAGACCCGCATCCAGTACCGCTCCGGGGCCAGCGCCCGCACCGAGTTGAACCAGCTCATCGACCGGTACGGCGTGCAGGGCTTCGCGATCGTCGACGACAACTTCATCGTCAACAAGCAGAAGGTCGGTGACATCTGCGATGCGGTCGGTGACCTCGACCTGTCCTGGTCGGCGCTGTCCCGCGTCGACACCATCGACGCGCCGTTACTGAAGAAGATGGCGACCTCGGGCTGCATCGAGATCAAATATGGAGTCGAGTCCGGGAGCGAGCAGCTCCTACGGGCGATGCGCAAGAACACCACCCGCGAGCAGATCAAAGCGGCGTTCGCAGCGACCGCCGACGCGGGGATCGAGGGCAAAGCGTTCATCATCCACGGCTTCCCCGGGGAGAATGCCGAGACCACCGCGGAGACGATGAGCCTGCTGGCCGAGCTGGGATCGTCCCTGAGCCGGGTGTCGCTGTTCCGGTTCGTCCCCCTGCCTGGCACACAGGTCTACGCCGATCCCGACCGGTACGCGCTGCACGGCACGCACACCCAGCCCGACTGGGACCGCGACTGGTCGAAGTTCCACATCCACCACAACAACCGGCACTGGTGGGGCACCGCGGAGCAGTGGCAGGAGACCGAAGATTCCTACCAGCGGCTACGCCACTTCGTCGAAGACCACTGGAATGCACAGGGATGAACCCGACTCGGCCCGGCCCGTGCATGGCGGGGTGACGGACCGCTGATAGCGTGCTGCGGTGGTCGCCGTCGCTCCCCGTACCGCCGGAGCCGTCACGCTCACAGCCGACCAGGCCAGCTACTTGTGGAACTGGACGCTCATCCGGCAAGGACTGCATCCCGATCATCGTTTGTCGTCCGTCGCCGAGATCGCATATGCCGGGCTGGGCCTCCACGCCGCGCGCTTACCCAGTCCGTTCGCGACCGTCCTCGCCCGCGCTGCCAGCCCCGAAGCCGCGACATCGCTATTCGCCCCCCAGTCGGGCCTCACCACGCTGCGGTGCATGCGCAAGACGCTGCATCTTCTACCGCTCGATCTGGCGGCCGTCGCGCATGCCGCGACCGCCCGCTACCGGTTGCGCGACGCCGCCCGAATGGCCGTCAACGCCGGTGTGTCCCAGCCCGTCGTGACCCGGGTGACCCGGCTGCTCATGCGGCTGCTCGCGGGCGGCCCGCTGCCGGTGCGGCAGATCGAAGCAGTCCTGACCGCCTGCGGCGAGCCGGTCGCGGCCGTCCGCGTCGCCGTGAAAACGGCGTGGGAACAGGGATTGCTCACCTACCTGAACCAGTCCGGTTGTTGGAATGCAGAACGCCGAGCCTTCGCGCTGACCTCCGACGTCCACCCCGGCCTGGACGTCGCGCAGGATCCCGGAAAGGCGACGCGAACGCTGGTGTACGCCTACTTCGACCGGTATGGGCCAGCGACTCTCAAGGACGCGACGTGGTGGTCGGCCCTGTCCCGGACCGCCATCACCGCCGCGCTGAACGCCTCGGATGCCGAGTGGCTGGAGATCACCACACCGTGGAGCCCAGCCCGGGCCTACATGACCACCGCCCGGTACGAACAGTTCCTGGCTGCCGATCCCGCCGCCCACACGAGCGGGTTACACCTGCTCGCCCACGAAGACGTCGCGCTCAAGGCGTACTTCGAGACCCGAGAGAGGTATCTGGGCGGCCTACCGACAGAACAGGCGTTCAATCAGATCGGTGAAGCGCTACCCACGATCGTGCTCGACGGGCAGGTCCAGGGCGCGTGGGCGTGGCACCCCGTCACCCGAACTGTCATTCCGACAGTCGTCCGCAACCGAACCGCCCTGACCCGCGGTGTCGCCGCCGCCGCCGATGCGCTTACCGCCGCGCTGCGCACGGGCTGGCGCGACCGGACCCCGACCGCCGTCCGCCACGACCCCAACCAGCTCACCCTGGCCATCTGACTCTCCCAGCAACACCGGCCGGGCTCACACCTCACGCAGAGAAAGGTCCACCGCCATGCGTCCGCTGGCCGCCGGCTTTGACCTGACCGAGTTCCAGCAGTACGTCGCCGCCATGGAGAAGGAACGGGGGTTCTCCGAGCGCAGCGTCACGGAGCAGGCTCTGCTGCTGGGCGAGGAGGTCGGTGAGCTGTTCAAAGCCGTCCGCAAAAGCGAGAACCTCAGCACCGCGACAGGGTCGGTCGTCGGCTCCGTCGACGAGGAGCTCGCTGACATTTTGATCTTCGTGTGCGCCATCGCGAACCGGTGCGGCATCAACCTCAGCGATGCCCTCCTCCGTAAGGAGGCCCTTAACGAGACACGAGTCTGGGTCTCGACAGGTACGGCATCCTGACAGATAGGTGGTGCGGCCCGCCGCACCGGCGGCGCCACGGCACCAGGGGCGACAGGGGTCAGACGTCGGTAACTCGACGGGTGAACTCCAGCGCGGTGGGATCGTCCCCGGCCGCTCGGCTCAGAGGGACGGCGAGTTCGCGGATGCGGTCCTCGACTACCGCATTCGGACATGTCTGGAGCGCTGCGACTGCGTCCAGCCCGGCGGCTCCCGCCGCGTCCAGGGCGGGCCTGTCCCCATCGAGGTGGCCACGGGCGACCGGCAACATGCGCAAGGCCAATACCCTGCCAGTCGTCGCCGAACGTGGCGGCGGCGCGGGTGCCGTGGATGACCGCCATCCGTCCGCGGCCTGGAAGGTGGGACACAGCGATCGCCGTGTAGAGATCTTCCTCGGCGGTGTTCCACGTGAGCGCTGGGCCGGTCAGCGATCCGCGCATTCCTGCACGCATCTCCTGGATCGCCGCATCGGCGCGGTCCGGGTATCCGGCGGCGGCAGCTGCCTGAGCCTCATATGCAGCGAGCCGCGCACGCTGCGCTGGGTGCGCTTTCGGCTGGGCTCGCGCCGCAATGTCCGCTACTTCCGTGTACTGGCCGTCGTTAAACGCCACGCAGGTCCGGATCCCAGCAACCCGGCCGGTCAGCAGCGGCTCGCCTACAGCGTCGGCGTGGCGCTCAGCGAGCGCCACGAATCGGCCAGCCAGAAGGATGTCCCCAGAAAACCGGGCCAGGGTAGACAGGCCGGCGGCAAGCTGCCCAGCGAGCAGGACCAGCTGACAGCTGTATGCGGGGTGGACACGCCGGGCGAGCATCGTTTCTACGTCCTGCCATGCTTGAAAGGCGGGCGGAAACAGATCGGCGGGCGGGAGCGTCCACAGGTTCCGTTCAAGATGCGCCAAGGCCGTACGGCAGTCGGCGAGCGCGAGCGTCGGCGGCTGTGCCTGATCGAGCCGCGCCCCGACATCCCCGGTAGCGGCGAACACCGCTGCCGCGCTCAGACCTCCAGCATGGCCAAACAGCTGACGTCTGTCCGTCTGTCTCACTCAACTCTGACAGAGAGGGGTATGCGCACCTGAATGCCCTATGCATTCTGTCGCGATGACACTGCGGAGTGTGTCATAACACTACCGCCGCTTGTGCGGCTAACCGCGCATCTCAACCCACTCGGGAGGATCCATGTCGCCCACCGACTCCCCGAGGATGCCGGTCGCCGCCGTGGGTGGCGCTCCGATCGACTCACCGTCTCGGAACAGCGGAGCGCTGGCCAGGAACATGGCCACGGCACGCACCGGGAGGGGGCTCAACCTGTCGAGCGCTCTCTCCCAGTTGTCTACCCATCGTCCCGGCCTGGACCGGATCCCCGTACGGGACGAGGCGCCGGCGAACTATTCGATCTCCGTGCTCGACGGATCCGGGAATCCGGTCGAAACCCTGATCGGCTGGTCGACCGCCCGGCTTGCCGACGAGTACGCCCGCACCCTGACCGGTATCGCCGGCTACCAGGTGGTGCCCTACCGCCGAGCCAGCGATCCCTGGAACCGGGGCCGCCGCCAACGGCGCCGGCGGCCCCTCAATCCCTCCCCACCTGCGCGCCCTTCCACCGTCAGGGCACTCCGTGAGCACGGTTGCAGGTGGGGAGGCACCATCACATACGCGAGGAGACAGACGCATGGGCAGGCGAACCGACCCCGGCACACCGTTGGACTGGCACCGGGCGGCCTGTGCCCCCGCGGCCCAGTTCGCCCGGAACGGCGCAGAGGTCGTCATCCAGTACCGGTATGCCGGTGAGGTCCACGAGCTACGGCTTCCCAACGTCATCTGGCCCGGCCTCGTCCAAGAGGCCCGTGTGGCCACGTTCACCACGCTGACCGCCGAATGGGCGAAGTGGGCGGTCGCCGGCGGCCTGGTCCGCCACGCGGACGGTCAGGTGGATCTGCGCTACGGCTAGCTGGGCCTCCGGGAGATCCGCCTGCCCGCCACGATCTGGGGTCAGATCCTCGCCGCGATCCACGCACACGCCATCGACGGCCTCGACCGATGACAATCCAGGCCCAGATCTGTCTGGCCTGCCGCGGATACGGGGTGCGGAGCAGCATCTACGCCACGGTTCTCGGACACCCGCAGGGGTTCATCGTGTACTGTCCGTGGTGTGCCGGCACCGGCCGCACCACCTGGGCGCCGCCCGTCTGACCCCCTGCCAGTGGCCACGCGGAGGAGGGCGGCCACCCCCCGGCAGCCGATGTCGAAGCCATCCGCCATCGCCAGGTCGTCCTCACCGCCCACCAAACCACTGGTGCACGAGAAGTGGGCGGGCCTCTCGGGTGTCAGCCCGTTCGGCTGTCCGGTACGCGTCTGGGTTGTGACGATCCGTGGCTACTGTGGCAGGCTGTGCGGCTATGGGCACGGGGGTCCCGGCGTCAGGCGGCGGCGCGGTGCAGGGCGTGGCGAGGTCGCCATCGTCGGGGGTGGATTTCTTCGTCTCCTACACCGGGGCCGATCAGGGGTGGGCGGAGTGGATCGCCTGGGTCTTGGAGGACGCCGGCTACCGGGTGCGGATCCAGGCCTGGGACTTCAACGCGGGTAGTCATTTCGTCACCGAGATGCATCAGGCGGCACAGGTCGCGGCCCGCACGATCGCGGTGCTGTCGACGGCCTACCTGTCCTCGGCGTTCGCGGAGGCGGAGTGGCAGGTCGCCTGGGCCGCCGACCCGTCCGGGCGGGCGCGCAAGCTGCTGGTGTTCCGGGTGGAGGAGTGTGACCGGCCGGGGCTGCTGGGTCAGCTGGTCAGCGTGGACCTGTTCGGCCTCGACCGGGACATCGCGGCCGGGCGGCTGGTGGCCGCGGCACGTGGGGAGCGGAGTAAGCCGGCGGTGGAGCCGGTCTTCCCCGGCGGGCCCGCCCAACCGATGGTCGCCGCGACGGGGATGGAGCCGATGTTCCCCGGGCGGCTGCCCGATGTGTGGAACGTGCCGAGTCGCAACCGGCATTTCACCGGCCGCCAGTCCCAGCTCGACCAGATCCGCACCGAGCTGGGG
>NZ_CDWWEW010000328.1:0-5809 GCF_977966315.1 Frankia sp. CeRuru1 | reverse complement strand
GACCCGGCCCGAGGCCGGTGAGCGGACCCCGTCGGCCGAGGAGCCGACCCCCGGGGCCGGCAGTGTGTTCGCCCGCTCCGAGAACCGGCCCGTTCCGCAGGAACGATCGGAGCCCATGGAGTCCACCGGTCCCCGCGACCGGCCGGCGTCGGCGCTCGGGTCCCGGCGGTTCCGCGATACCGGGGCGACGGAGGCGATCTCCGGCGAGGACACCGGCGAACAGACCACGGCGGACCGGGACACCGACGACATCGAGACGTCGCCGATCTTCGACTCCGTGTCGGCGTGGTTCCAGCGACGTTCGCCGTCCGGTCGGGCGCCCGCCCAGCATTCGACGGCAGCCGCGGCAGCCCACCCCACCGGGCCGGATGCCGGTACGGCGGCGCCACCGGCCCGTTCCCCGGTCCGTCCGGGGCTCGGTGGGGCCTTCGGGCAACGCGGCCCCGCCCGCTCCGGAGTCGATCCGCTCACGGGCACCCGGACACCGGCGCGGGAGGAGCCCGCGGCGGACGCGCCGTCGGCGGCTCCGCCCGTCCCGGCCTTCGCGGCCCAGCATCAGACGGCCCCGCGTCAGACGGCCCCGCACCATCAGACGGCAGGGCAGTACCAGCCAACACAGCACCAGGCAACACAGCACCAGGCAACGCCCCAGCAGACCCCGTCCCGGGAGAACTGGACATCTCCCGGGGACGCCGGCTGGCAGGCGGCCGAGTTGTTGCGTCAACCGAGCACAGGCGGCGTGACGCGGTCGGGCCTACCGGTGCGAGTTCCCATGACCCATCTCGTGCCCGGCAGCGCCGAACCCGCGCCCCGCCGGCGTCCCGCCGACACCTCGGCCAGATCTCCTGAGGCTGTAGGAGGCCGGCTTGCCAGCTTCTACCAGGGCGTACGGCAGGGACGTGATGTCGGAGTCGACACCGCGAGGAATCCTCGACGTGACGCGCAGGAGGAACGGTGACACCCGTGAGTTCTGAAGCCCAGAACCTCAACTGGTTGATCAACAATTTTGTCGATCGAGTCCCGGGTGTCGCCCACACCGTCGTGGTGTCCGCAGACGGCCTGCTACTCGCCGTCTCCGACGGCTTCCCCCGGGATCGCGCCGACCAGCTCGCCGCAGTGGCCTCGGGACTGGTGAGCCTGACCCAGGGCGCCGCCCGCGTCTTCGAGGCGGGCGGCGTCACCCAGACGGTCGTGGAGATGGAGCACGGCTTTCTCTTCATCATGGCAATCAGTGACGGCGCGAGCATGGCAGTGCTCGCGGCACCATCCTGCGACATCGGTCTGGTCGGCTATGAGATGGCACTGCTGGTCAGCCGGGCGAAGGACGTCCTGACCCCGGCGTTGCGCGCCGAGCTGCAGGGAACCCTTCCGCGGTGACCGGACGGCAACACAGGGAGTCAGGGTGAGTATCGATCCCGAGGGCACGCCCGGGCCGGTCGTCCGTCCGTACGCGATGACCGGTGGGCGCACTCGGTCGCGCTATGAACTCGCCATCGAGGCACTCGTCTTCACGACGCCTCTCGGCGAGGAACAAGCGATCGGCCTCAACCTGGAGCAACAGACCATCGCCGCCATGTGCCGGCAGGTGCGATCCATCGCGGAGATCGCCGCTGGCCTCCGGGTGCCCCTCGGGGTGGCCCGCGTGCTGGTAGGCGACATGGCGGACGAAGGCTTCGTCCGCGTCCACCAGCAGCCTGACCGCGACGAGGCACCGGATCTCGCGTTGCTCGAAAGGGTTCTCAGTGGCCTTCGAAAGCTCTGACAACAGGCGGGTCAACTCCGCCGTCGCCACGACCTCGGTGAAGATCGTAGTAGCGGGCGGGTTCGGCGCCGGAAAAACCACATTCGTGGGTTCGGTGTCCGAGATCGTCCCGCTGCGCACCGAGGCCGTCATGACCGAGGCGGGAGCCCACATCGACGACCTCACCCACCTGATGGACAAGACCACCACCACGGTCGCCATGGACTTCGGCCGAGTCTCGCTGGACGAGGATCTGATCCTGTACTTGTTCGGCACCCCCGGGCAGTACCGCTTCTGGTTCATGTGGGACGACATCGTGCGGGGAGCCATCGGTGCGATCGTGCTCGCCGACACCCGCCGACTGGCCGACTGCTTCGCCGCGGTCGACTACTTCGAGCAGCGGCAGTTGCCCTTCGTGATTGGCGTCAACTGCTTCGACGGGATTCTGCGGCACTCGATCGAGGACGTCCGGGAAGCACTGCAGATCAGCCCGGCCGTTCCCGTCATCACCTGCGACGCCCGCAACCGAGACTCCACCAAGAGCGCACTGATCGCGGTGGTCGAGCACACGATGTCGCGGGCAACCGCACGGACCTGAGGTGATCCCGCCCGGGGCGGCCGGTGCCAGTCGCCCCGGGCAAGCGAGCCGACCCGAGCTCAGACGGGCGAGGGAACTTTGCGGAGTTCGGCCTCCAGCGGGACCTTGGTGTTACCCGCATTATTGACGATCTTGAGGTTGAAATCGTTCGCCTGCTGGTTCTGGTTCCACTGACCACCGACGAGGGCGATGCGGGCCACGTTCTTCGGGACGTTGGGCTGAGCTCCGAACGCCACGGGTCCGACGATGGTCTGGGCGTCGACGTCGCGGATGGCCGTGGCGACGGCTTCCCGACTGTCGAGGGAGTCGACGTTGCTCAGCGCCTTGACGGCGACCTCGAACAGGGCGTACGAAAATCCCAGGGTCTGGGTCCACCCCTGACCGCGGGCGCTGGTGAAGTCGTTGGCCAGCTCCAGGGACGTCTTGTTCGTCAGCGAGCTACGGAAGGGATGCGCCGGTGACCACGCCACCTCGGTGGTAAGACCGTCACCACCGGTACCGAGGCCACGCACATCCTCCTGGAAGTAGATCGCCTTGGAGATCGTCAGAGCGTTCGGCGAGTAACCGGAGGCCCTGGTCTCCTTCCGGAAGGTGGCGAAGTCCGCGGCCCGGGACACGCCGACGACGGCCTGCACCCCGTTCTTCTTGAATTCATCGATATAGGTCTTGAATGAGGGCGCCCCGGTTGAGTAGCCGGCTGACATCGGCGATGTCAGCCGGAGGTTGTTGTAGTTGCGGATGGTGGGAATTCCGAAGTCCGGGTCGGCGAACGCGCGGCCGTCGTCGTCGTCCGGATACATGAGCCCCACCTTGGTGATCCCGAGCTGGCTCCACATCGCGACGTAAGTCGCCACCAGGTCCTCCATGCCCCAGAAAAAGTGGTAGGTCCAGCGGAAGGGCATGTCGACGTTGCCGCCCCGGCCATTCCACCAGGCCTGCCACGGGGCGATTGTGGAGATACAGGGAACCTGGTTGATCTCGCACTGGTCCGCGACAGGAATGGCGGTGTCGGAGGTGCCACCGACCAGCACGATGTCGACCTTGTCCTTGAAGATCAGGTCGGTTGTCGCGGTCCCGGCGCCATGGCGGTCCGACTCGGAGTCCCGGACGAAGATCTCGACGGGATAGGTGCGGTTCCCCACCTTCACGCCGTCGGCCAGGATCGTGCGCATCGTCTGCAGCACATACGAGTCGACCACGCTGTAACTGCGGAACGCCCCCGTCCGGGACGTCACATAGCCGAGACGTACCTTGCGCGTCGCGCTAGCCGAGGAGGATGAGCCCCCGCACGCGGCCAACAGCCCGGCGGCCGGTGCCGCGACCGCCGCGGTCCCGGCCCAGCGAAGCAGGCCGCGCCGGTTTACGGCCCGTCGGCCGCTCTCCCGGGGAGCGGGGACGCCCCCGTCCGCACCGCCAGCCACATCCGTCCTGCCAGCGGCGGGACACCGTCCGCCACCCTCACTACGGTCAGACCTGAGCATGGCACCTGATCCTGCCCCACGCCACCCTGAATCCGACAGCCGGGGTCGGAACTCGGCAGATCCCGGGCGACCAGGGGCGCCTTAGATCCGACATATCGGTGTTTCACTTACCGTCAGCATAGGGATGGATCTTCTCAGTTCACCCCGCAGTATCGGTGCGGCGCACTGCCACTCGCGGTGAGTTCCAGCGTGCCCTGCGCCTTGTCGCGGATTCCGGCCCCGGGCTTGGCGATGTGCACCCCGGAAAGATCCTTCAGTGGCCCGCCGGTGAACTTCACGTTGCCGATCACATTCCCGCCGTCATTACCGGCCACCGGCGTGATCGTGTACTGACCGGCGGTGCCGCCCCAACTGTAGGCACCGGCGGTCCATTCGACCACGAGCACACCGACGACATTGTCGGACAGCTTCAGGGGATTCGTCCCGGTAACAAGCCGGCATTCCCAGCTGCCATCAATCATCGCCTTGCCATTGATCGCGTCCGGGCTGGTCGTGGTGGGCGTCGGCGAGCCGATGGGGGGAGCCGGCGAAACCGACGGCGCGCTCTTGCCGTCGCCATCGCCGCGCAGGAGTGCATAGCCGCCAACCGCGAGCAACGCGAGGACCAACGCAACGGCCAAAGGACCGATCCAACCCTGATGAAGCCAGGCGAGGCGATCCTCGCCGGAGAGGTCCTCGTCGTCCGGCTCATCCCGGGCATCCCCCGGTTCCCGCAGCCCCACCGCGCGGGCATCACGCCCGGAGGCCCGCCGCCCAGGCCCGGAATGGCCGCCGGCCCCGGCGCCCTCCTCATACCGGCCAGCATGCCCACGGCTCCTGGCGCCGGTTCCGCCCGCGCGACCGGCCCGGTCCGCGGTGCCACGCCGGCGCTCGCCGCCGTTCGCCGCACCCCGCTCACCCGATCGCGTCGATCCGGATGACCGGATGGGCTGAGGAGCCGAGACCGGTTGGAGATTGTTGGTGTCGGTCACCGGATTCGGGGTGCGACGGCGGTCGGCAGGCACACTGCGACCACTCGGTTTGCGCACCGACCGGGAGGGCTGCCAGCCACTGTCGTCATCCGGCGCGGGGCCGGCACCTCTGGCCTTTCCCGATCCCCGCCGGGGCACCAGGGACGTCCTCTCCGAGGGAGACTCGGGTCGGCGCCCCACCGGCGGCAACGGAGTTCCGACCAGGCCACGCGCACCGGTCCCGGCCGGCGGCGCGGAGGCGTCTGGCCGATACAGCGGACGAGCGGTCGTCATCGTCTCCTCGACCCGAGGTACAGCCAGGTCGGCGGGCCGACCGCTGGCCCGCGACGCATCGGCGCCGGCCTCGGGAGCCGCCCGCCGCTCCGGGGCCGCGAGCGCCCGGTCGCGGTCCGGAGCGGGCAGCCCGTTCTGGCCGGGCAGCCGGTCAGTCGGACCGGCCAACGAGTCCCTCGGTCCAGATGCCCGATTCGCCGGCATCCGCCAGTCGCTCTCCGTCGCAGTCTCCACCCACGATCGTCGCCGGGCCACCGGGAGCGGTCCGGAGAGCGGGTCCTCACGGCCGGGGACCAGTCCGGCGATCCCGTTGGGCCCGTTGGGCGGGAGAGGACGGACGACGTCTTCGGTGCCGGACAGGGGAGTCCGCCAGCCTGCGAGATCCGCTCCGCCGTCGCGGGGGTCCCGCGGACGATCCTGGCGGGAGCGCAGACGGTCCTGGCGGGAGTGTGGGGGCAGTCCCCCGGAACCGCCGTTGCCCCCGGAACCGCCGTTCGGGCCCCTTCTTCCCGGAGCCGGGTCCCTGCCGGGACGACTCGACGCCGATCCCGGCAGATAGGCTGCCACGCCCCCGAATCCGCGGGGCGGAGTTGATGAGGTCGCGCCCGGACCGGCGGATCCACCGCCACCAGGACGGACCCCGCCGGCCTCCCGGTTCAGGGGGCCCGGGCCCGCTGCGGGCGCGCCCACACCGGGCAGTTGAACGCGGGGCGAGCTGTGCCCGTTCCAAGGATCCGTCGAAGAG
>NZ_CDWWEW010000327.1:0-5936 GCF_977966315.1 Frankia sp. CeRuru1 | reverse complement strand
TGGGGCATGAGCTCGGAATCATAATCCGCTTAGCCCTGCTCGCCGGAGAGGGCAAAAATTGTAGAGAAAGCAATATCCAGTATTTTTCTCCCGAAAATCGGTCTTTCATGTGCTTGGTAGGCGGGGTGCGGTGCGGCCGCCTGCACGGTGTTAGTGACGTTGGGGCCGGCCTCCTCGATGATGCCCGCGCCCTCGTGCCCGCCGACGATCGGGAAGCGGGGCGGCAGGTCGCCGACGGCTGTCGGAGCCCCGGCGCCGAACAGGGCGGCCGGACAGGCATGGCCGTCGTCACATCCACCATGGGCGATGGCAATTTCGGCGCCGAAAGCACGCTACTTCCCGAAAAGGGAGGCGGTCTCAACCGGTCGGTGCGCCAGCTCTGGTAGAAGGGCTGCCGGCTGGTCGAGTGAGCCCGGGGACGCTTCATGATCTACCGGCGCCCTGCCCGTAGTCGCCTGAAGTGCGTCGGCCATCTCCGGGTCGGCGGGGAGGAACGTCTCCACCGCCAGCTCGGAGACGGTCACGTCCGTCGAGAACGGTGATGAAGGTCCCCACCAGCACCACGACAAGGGCGCCCGCCGAGGGGGAGCGGTCTCTGCCGAAGGCGGTCGTTCGCCGACCTCGACGGTGAGGTGGTGGGGATCTGCTTCAGAGGTCATTCGTGCTGCTCTCCTGCTCTGCCCGCCATCACCGTGATGATGATTCTGGGATGGCTACCCGTGGCCCGCAGGCTTCCGCACCCCCGACCGTCGAATCAATTACGTCCGAGGTAATGGGGCTGGCGCCACCGGGCACGGCCGAGAAGATCGCCGCAATGACGGTGGTCGAGCGTGGCAACACGTGGTGTGTCCAATCGTTCGGCGAGCGCGATGAGGCTCGCATCGGTGCCACCGAGCGGGAGATCCCGATATCGACCGGCCAGTTCCCGCACTCGGGACCAGTCCGCATACGTCAACGTCTCCACAATGAGCGCATCGTCGATGATCGACGTGTAAAGAGCCAGTTCCGCCGTAGCGCCCAGTTCCCGGTTGATAAGATAGGCGGCTTCCGCGATCACGAGAGGAGAGGTGACCAGCGCCCCCTCGGTCTCCTCCAGAAGATGTGCGCACGCCACATGGTGAGGATCGCTGCGGTCAGTGGCAGCGACGATCACTCCGGTGTCGACGAGGAGCACCCGGGGTCAGTCCCGGCCGAAGCCGTCCGCCAGAAGGTCGTCGATGCGTGCGGTGATGCCCTCGGCCGACGCACCCGCCCCCACGAACGCCAGCCTGCGACGTGACTGCGGCGCGGCCGGGGGAAGGTGGGCCGCGAGGTCCGCGATGACCTCGACGAGGCTCACACCACGCCGCTCGACCTCGGCGGTCAGGCGCCGGACCACCTCGTCAGGAAGATCAAGCGTGAGGCTCACGACGACGATTCTACGACCCTGAGAGACGAGTGGCCGGGGATCCGCGCCGGCCTAAAGCACCGCCTCCGGCCATCCTGACCAGCGCCACCAAGGTGGCCGCGCCATGGGCCGGGGATGGGAACGGGGACGGATCCGGCCGGTCCGCGGGATCGGAGAGCTCCGTCAGACGGACGGGGGGATCATGTCGTCGGCGATCCGCTCGATCCTGGCCCGTAACTCGGCCAGGGGGAGCCTCAGGTCGAGCACGTACGTCACGAGCTCGATGGGCGCGGGACCCCCGATCCGGCGCCGGACGACGTCGCCACGACCGCCGGGCTGGCCGTCGGCCCGCTCCGAGCCAGCGTAGACGAGCCGTCCCTGCCGGGCGCCGAGCCGGGCACAGTAGGCGATCATCTGGTGGTACACGTGTGCGCGCGCGCCCTGTCGGATCGCGAGCCGGTACTTCGCGTCGAGGACAACCGCCGGGATCATCCGCCCGCCCGGGCCCTCCGGCCGGTACAGCACGAGATCGGGGCACATCTCCAGCGTCCGGTCCTCGTCGAGGTGGTGGGTGCGGTCCTGCAGGCGGACCTCACCGCCGCGACGGGTGAGGACCTCGTCGACGGCGTGGGTCACGAAGTCCTCGAAGACCTCCCACATCTTCACCACGAAGCCGTCCACCCGGAGCGTCTCCCCGTCTTCCCGTTCGAAGGAAGACGAGCGCAAGACCGTCTCGGCGAGCCGGAGCGCCGCCTGGTAGGGCGCGTTCACCCGGGTTGGCACCCAGTCCGGCGGCTCGACGGGGCCGTGCGCCGGCTCGGCCACCCCGGCCAGGGCGGCGGCGATACGGCGCAGCTCCTGGGCGGTGGCCGGTGCCACCCCGGCCAGGGCGAGCAGCGAGCGGGTGGCTGCGAGCAGCAACCGGTTCTCGGCGGTGTCGACGGTGCGCTCGTCATAGCGCACCTCGAGGGGGAACATCACCCCGGACCGTTGCCGGAGCTGCGCGGACTCGCGCAGCCGGCCGCGAAGGACGGGAAGCGCCGCATCCACCTGCCGATAGCCTCGCGGCACCCCGTGCGCGAGCGCCCGCGAGGCGGTTCGGGCGAACGCCACGGCGACCGCGGGCAGAAGATCCGGTTCCTCCGCCGCCTGGACCTCGTCCTCGAACCACCTGCCGCGATCCTGCGCGTAGCCAAGCAGAAACAGCAGACGGCGGATGGTGACCTTGGGTCGGATGCGAACCTCGAACGCCTCCTCGCCCGACCCGAGGCGCACGGTGCCGACCAGGGCGTTGTCCTTGACCTCGCAGGTACCGTCGGCACGCCGTTGCCGCACCTGCGCCACCTCGCTGGCCTCGAGCGCATCGGCCTGGCCCGGGCTCAGCTTCCGCCGCTGCCACCCGGCGCCCTCGGTCAGCTCCACCGGTGCAAGCATGGCATCAGCCTGCCGCGGGGCCGAGGGACTGCCGCAGCGCCGGTAGGCCGTACCGGGCGGCGAGGTCGATGGTCTCGCCGACGTGATGTTCGGCCAGCAGCGGCAGGATCTGATGTTCCCACACCCGGTCGAGGCCGTCGGCACTCTGGTGGACGCGGTCGCGCATCAGATAGGACGGGCCGACGCGGGCGTCCGGGTCGTCGATGCGGCGGTTCAGCTCGCCGAGCAGGCGGGCCGCCTCGTCGGGCAGGTCGCGTGCCGCGAGCCAGCGGCGCAGCACGGACGCGGTCGGCTCGACGTCCGGATGGAGCCCGACGAAGGTGAACCGCCGGCGCAGCGCCTGGTCGAAGGCGGCGATCGAACGGTCCGCGCTGTTCATCGTGCCGATGATGAACAGGTTCTTCGGTAGTTGGAAGTCGCGCGTGTCCGCGGAGGCGTACTGGGTGGTGACGGCCTCCCCGCGGTATTCCAGCAGGAAGTACAGCTCACCGAAGATCCTGGCCAGGTCACCCCGGTTGATCTCATCGATGATCAGGAAGAACGCCTGGCGGGGATTGAGCTCGGCGGCGGTGGCGAGCCGGCGCAGCGGACCGTCCACGAGCTCGAAGGACATCCGGTTGGTGGTGGCCGCGTCACCGTCGCCACCCTTCACCTGCACCGGGCGGAAACCCTGGAAGAAGTCCTCGTACATATAGGACGGATGGAACTGGACGAGGGTGACGTTCTCGCGCCGATCGTCGGCGAGATGCCAGGCCAGGTGCCGGGCGAGGTACGTCTTGCCGGTGCCGGGCGGGCCGTAGAAGATGAGCTGCGGCCGGTCCCGCAGAAGCTCGACGCACCTGCGCAACCAGTCCCGGCGGTAAAAGAGGCCGTCCGCGAACTCGTCCGTGACCTCGCGCAGATCGTCCCCGCCGAGGACCTGCCCGGCGAGGACCTGCCCGGCGAGGTCGGCGTCGGCGCTCTGGGGGACGGCCCCCGTCGTCGCGATCGATGTCACCGGCGCGGGCCCGGGCACCAGGGCGTCGAGGTCGGCGACGAAATCGGAAAGATCGACGATGCGCGCTTCCGCGTTGCCGAGCAGGGCCGCCACCCGATCGGGCAGATCGAGGTAGTTCACCGGCTCGTCGGCGTTGCGCCAGTGGACCGGCCGTTGCAGGTCCGCGACGCCCCCGACGCTCGCGACGAACACCGGCGGTCCGAGGATCTCCCCGACGTAGTACTGGTCACGGTCGTTCACGACGACGAGGTCGTTCTCCCGCATCCGGCTCAGGAAGGCGTGGTACTCGCTGGTGAGCCGGCCGCGCCGGGCCGAGGTGAGCGAGGCGTGTTCGCGGTCGACCGCCCGGCGCACCTGTTCCCGGTCGACCCCGGGCCGCACCTCCAGCCGGTCACCGGGCAGGGAACAGACCTCGTCGGCCAGCCAGAGATCCCGCGCCAGCGAACGGCCACGCCGGTCCGCGCCGCGTACCAGCCAGGCCCGGCGAGGGATCCGCTCCGGCGCGATGGACTCGACGAGCATGCGGAGGTCGTCGAGCGGCAGCCGCAGCTCGCCGGCCGCCCGCCCCGCCGTCAGGTCGCCGACCTCGACCTCGAACCAGTCCAGCCAGTCGCGATACTCGTCCTCGGTGAAGAGGGCCTCGCGCGGCGGCCGGCCCGCCGGGTCGAGCACGCGCGACCAGCCCTCGGGGCGGAAGCCGCACAGATGGCGGACGAGGCCGTCGACCGTCAGATCGGCCACCGTCGAGAGATCCGTGACGCTGACCCAGGTCTGCTCGGGCAGCACCGCGAGGACGTCGTCCACCAGGCCGAGGCTGCTCCGGTGTTCCCGCCAGTAAGTGTTGTGCTCCGTGACATCACGCCACCACGCGGCCTGGTCCGGGAACGCCCGCAACGCATCCCGGCCGATTCCGGTGGCCTGCCACCGGCGGTTACTCTCACTCAGATGACCGGCCCTGGCCAGGTAGACAGCGCCCCGCAGGACGAGTTTCCTTGCGACGGCGCTCCGCGGGTCGTCACCTGATCCGCGCCGCCATCCGGGATCGGCGCCAGCATCGGACGCACGCATCCGCATCCACAGCTCGTCCGGAGACGCCTCGCCGACCTCCGCCAAGATCCGCATAACCCGGTACAGCAGCCCACCGATGATCTCTAGCTGATCCGCCATGCACCCGCCCCCGACGCGATCCACCCGCAGGATCTGATCGAGAGCAATTATTCATCAGGTCATCAGACAACGACGAAGCACTCATAACGAACGAAACTTCAACTACCCAGAGTGATCATTCTGGTGAGCCAGCCAGGCCGTCCGGAGAGGTATCGAGCCGTCCGTCTCCCGCTGCCGCCGTCCACACGCCTCGCGCACCGAGCGCCCGTCGCCCCCGGCGAGCCTGCCGGCTGCCGAAGATCGATGATGCTGTGAGCAGGCCACATCGAGCGACAGGACAGGATAGGGCGCGAGCGTGAAGGCGCGCGAACCGATCTGTTTCGCGCGGCGCCGGCTCACGTGGACCGTGGAGAAATACGTTCCCCGATTGCCGGAGGTGATTACAGGCGGCAATCTCGCCCGGCTCGCTTCTCCGCGCCAGGACGCCGTACAAGTGCCAGGCGCTTCTGAATACGGTACCGTTGGCCCGGTCACGAGAATGGCTCTCTTCTGCCCCGGGAGCGTCCATGGCTGTTCGCCGGTCTCCGGCCAGGTCGCCGCAGTGACTCCGGCCGAGTTCCGTGGCCTCGAAACCGCCCCGGAACGACCCGACGCAGGTGGTGGGCCGGTCCCGGAGCAGTCGCGGGTCACCGAGATCGACAGAAAGCTCGACCTGCTGGACCGCGCCGCCTCCCCGGGCGACTCACCCGAGCCCCGCCATCAGGAGCGACCGGCCGGCCGGGATGCTCCCAGCCGGAACACCTCCAGCATCGACGCCAAGCTGGACCTTCTCGACAGGGCGGCGCTCGCCCGTTCCGGCGGCGGCGCGGCTACGCCAGCGGACACCACCGGCGACCGGCCGTCCGAGGTCCGCCCGCCCACCGAGCCCGGGAACAGCGACCGGGCTCGGATCGAGGCCAAACTGGCGCTGTTGGAGGACGCGGCCCGCCGCTACCGCCCCGAGCCCCCGGA
>NZ_CDWWEW010000326.1:0-5969 GCF_977966315.1 Frankia sp. CeRuru1 | reverse complement strand
TCGGCGGCCGTCGCCAGGTCGGCGAGATGCGCGGACCAACGCCCGACAACCTCCCGGTAGACGTCACCGAACTTTCTGGCCTGGACCACGAACCGGTCCGTCGCCACCACGTCCTCGCCGGCGGCCGGTCCGATCCGACCGGGCGGACGGGCCGGCGGCGCCGTCCTGGCCTCGATCCAGAGGAACTGGTCACCGTAGGACGTCCCGGCGTCGGTGACGGTGAACCCGGCCGCGCTCACCACCCGCCGGAGTCCGGCCGGCGAGAAGTACGACACGTGCGGGTAGATGAAGTCCCACACCCCCGCCTCGCCGAGGACGAAGCCGCCGTTGGGCACCTCGAGATACAGCGATGCGTCCCGGCCGCCCAGCGCATTGCGGATATCGGTCAGGAAGCCCAGTGGATCGGACACGTGCTCAAGGACGTGCCGGCAGACGACAAGATCTGCCGGGAGATGGGAATAGCGCGGACCGTACAGGTCGACCACAAAGGTCACCGCGGCGTTGTCGGCACGTTCGGGGCCGATGTAGGTCGGGTCGTACCCGGTTCCGGCACACAGTCCCCGGGCGCACAACAGGCGCAGGAAGTCCCCCTTGCCCGACCCGATCTCGACAATCTCCCGCCCCACCAGGTTGTGCCGGACGATCAGACGGTCCGCCAACGCCTCGGCGTACGCCCGGAAGGCGGGCGAGAAGTGCAGCGAGTTGTCATACTCGCCGCCGTACTCGACGAGCCCGGCCTCGAACGCGACATTGACCACGGTGCCGCACTCGGCACACAGCGACAGCTCCAGAGCACGGCGCTGCGCGGCCATAGCGGCCTCCCGCGACGGCCACAGCACGCCGGTCATCACCGGCGAACGCTCAACACGTACCAGGTCTTCGAGCGCGGTGCCCTGGCACGCCGGACAGACATTGGTCACCGGACAGACGTTGTTCACCAGACAGACATTGCTCACTCAGACGGCCCTCAGCTCGGTGTCGACACCCAGCCGGGTCAACTCCCCCGCGATCTCGTCACGATAGATCGGATTCATGATGATCAGAAGGTCCGGCCTGTCTTCCCGCAGCCACTCGGACGGGACGATGCGGTGGCCGCTGCCCGCCATGAACATGCCGTGTTTGTGCGGGTTGATGTCGACGGCGTAGCGGACCAGGCCGGCGGCCGGGCCGAGGGTCGCCAGAAACGACACACCTTTGGAGCCCGAACCCCAGATCGCCGCCTTTTCGCCGCGCTGCTGCCCGTGCCGCAGCATCTCGCTCCACCGGTTCAGCGTCGTGGCCACCTCACGCTGGAAATGCCGTACCCCGACGCGCAGGGTGGCCAGGTCGTCCTCGATCGGCAGCGGGTCACCGGCCGCCGGAACGGTGGACGGCCGCGCCTCGATCAGCAGGTACTGGTCGTCATAGTCGAGGGAGACGTCGAGCACCTCGAACCCGGTAGCTCGGAACAACCTCGCCAGCGAACCGGCGCTGAAATAGGAGCAGTGCTCGTAGTACACATCCCAGAACGCCGCCTCCTGCAGCACCCGCAGGACGTCTGGCAGCTCAAAGAGGACCGGGATATCGGTCCGGTCACCGATCGCGGCCCGGATCATTCGCATGAAGTCGCCGACCGGCGCGATGTGCTCCAGGGTGTGCCGGCACACGACGGCGTCGGCGGTCAGGTGCGCATACCGCTCGGAGTAGAGGTCCGTGATCCAGGTCAGCCGGCCGGCAACCGGGCTGGTGATGCGCTCGGGCCGGACACCCGGGTCGATCCCGATGCCGGCGCCGGCACCCTGCTCGACCATGTGGACGAGAAACTCACCCTTGCCGCACCCGATCTCCAGGACCGTCTTCCCGTACAGGTCGTACTTGTCGGTCCAGCGCTTGGCAAGGTCCCGCGCGAACTCCTGAAAGCGGGTGGAGAATGCCTGCGTCTCCTCATAACGGGCGGAATACTGATTCTTGGCCGGATCGAAGGCCGTGTTCATGATGAAGCCGCAGCCCTCGCAGAAGGCGATCCGCAGGTTACCCCTCGGGAACGCCCGGGCCTCGTCCTCGCCGGCCAGCAGCAGACAACTGTGCGACGGGACGTCGTCCTTTGTATAGAAGGAGGTGAGACGGGAACCGCCGCAGGCAGGGCAGGCGCTGGACTGGTCAGTCATGGTACGACCCTCGGTGTCGGAACGGGAAGGATGAACCGGCCGCCCCGCCGCGGGTACGGCGGGTACCGCGGGTACGGCAGGGTACGTCGAGCCGCGGGAGTGGCAGCCGAGCACGCTCATAGCACCCGCATCGGTGCGGCCGACCGCAGGGTGGCGTCGAGCAGACCGTCCGCCATGAGTTGCTGGATGCGCCGGATCCGCTGGAAGCGGGAGCCGATCAGGTCCTCCTTGGTCAGCCAGGCGGCGACGTAGGCCAGGTAGAGCTCCTCGACCCCCTTGCGGACGGTCCACACCGGCCGGAATCCCGGTATCTCCTCGGCGATACGGTCGCAGTCCACCCGGTAGTTCCGCTTGTCCGGCCCGGCCGTATCCGCGAAGACCACCCGGCCGCCCGGCACGACCTCCTCGACGATCGCGGCCACGTCGCGTATCCGATAGTTCTCCGCCGACCGGCCGACGTTGTAGGCCTTGAGGTGGATCTTCTCGCGGGGCGCCTCGCACACGGCGAGCATCGCCCGGGCGATGTCCTCGATGTGTACCAGCGGCCGCCACGGCGTCCCGTCGCTCTTGAGGTAAACCTCGCCGGTCGTCACCGCGTAGCCGGTGAGATTGTTCACCACGAGGTCACCACGCAGTCGGGGTGAGACGCCGTACGCCGTGGCGTTGCGCAGGAAGACCGGGCTGAAATCGTCGTCGGCAAGCTCGGCGAGCTCCCGTTCGGCGATCACTTTTGACTCGCCGTAGGGGGTCACCGGATGAAACTCGGCCGACTCGTCGATGGGCGCGTCTCCGTGCGCGCCATAGAGGCTGCACGAGGACGAGAAGACGAAACGCGGTACGCCCGCGGCCTTGGCGGCGCGCCCGACCAGCAACGTCCCCCGGGCGTTGATGTCATAGGTCACGGCTGGGTTCAGATCACCCAGCGGATCATTGGATATGCCCGCCAGATGGACCACCGCGTCGTAACCCTCCAGATGGGACGGCCGGACGTCCCGAATATCAAGTTTCAACGCCGGCACGAAGTCCGGATCGAGTCCGAGGGTACACCCAGAGAACAGTCCGCTGTCCAGACCCACCACATCGTGCCCGGCGGCCCGGAAGAGCGGGACGAGACGGGTTCCTATATATCCGTCGTGTCCGGTGACCAGAATACGCATCGAGCTCAGTCCCATACCTTCCAGGGCGCACAGCCGCCATCCCACAGCGACTGCAGGAGTTTGCGGTCGCGTACCGTGTCCATACACTGCCAGAAGCCGCCATGCCGATATGCCATGAGCTGACCGTCCTTGGCGAGCCGCTCAAGGGGCTCCTTCTCGAACTGGGTGTCGTCGCCGGCAATGTAGTCGAAAACCTGCGGTTCTAGGACGAAGAAGGCACCGTTGATCCAGCCCTCACCGGCCTGTGGTTTCTCCGAGAACTCCACGATCTGGTCCCCGGCCAGCTCGAGGTGCCCGAACCGGGCGGGTGGCCGCACGGCGGTCAGCGTGGCGATCCTGCCATGCGAGCGGTGGAAGTCGAGCAACGTGTTGAGATCGATGTCCGCTACGCCGTCCCCCCAAGTCAACATGAACGTCCCCGTGCCACCGAGCCAGGGCGCGAGTCGCCTGATACGACCGCCGGTGGCGGTATTCTGACCGGTGTCGACCAGATTTACACGCCAATCCTCCGAGGTGCCCCCGTGCCGTTCCACATCGCCATTCCGGAGCGACACCGTGAGATCACTGGTCAGCGCCGCGTAGTCCACCAGCCAGCGTTTTATATATTCTCCTTTATACCCCAGTGCGATCGTAAAATCGGCGAACTGGAAATGGGCGTAGTACTTCATGATGTGCCAGATTATCGGCCGATTCCCGATCTCGATCATCGGTTTGGGTTTGATGACCGTCTCCTCCGCCAACCGGCTTCCCAGACCGCCAGCAAGAATACCGACCTTCATCGTTCCGCTCGTTCCCGGGACCCGGTCGTGTGAACCGGCGCTGCCGAGCCGCCCACGCGGGTCAAGCCGCCCTGGCGAGGGACCGGGATACTGGGGTAGCTGGCCTGGCGACCACGTAGCCGGTCGTGGACCCCGACGTAGCGGGGCTCCGAATACCGCCAGGACAATTCGTTCACAATGCGCTCCCGGCCCCGGGCGCCAAGAGTCCGGCGTCGGTCCGGGTCCGTCAGCAGTTCGGCGAGGGTCCGGGCGAAGTCCGCCACCGTGTCGGAGGGTACGTAGACGGCGGCGTCCTCGGCGCTCACCCGGGTCTCGGTCAGGTCGTAGGCCACCACCGGCAGCGCATAGGCCATGTATTCGAGCGTCTTGGACATGGTGGACACCTCGTTCAGCGGGCTCCGCGGGTCCGGCGACAATCCGACCGTGGCGGTGGACAGATAGTCCCGGATCATCTGGTCGTCCGCCCGCCCGGTGAACTCGACCCAGTCGTCGAGACCGAGCCGGCTCGACTGTTTCCGCAGATCGTCCAGACAGTCACCAAATCCCAGCAGGGCGAAGGCGCAGTCGGTGCGCCCGAGAACGTGGACATAGTGATGTATGGCATCGAGGAGTCGGTCGACACCGTCCTGCGGGCCCATTATTCCCAGATAACAGGCAAGGTGCTGCCGGCCGCGCCGCAACTCGGGACGCTCCGCGGCAGGCTTCATCAGTTCGGGGTCCGGTCCGTTTCGGACGACGGTCACCCGTTCCGATGGCAGCCGCCCCCTGGTCAGGGCCAGCCGCCGGTACGATTCGTTGGTCACGATCACGTGGTCGGCGACCAGCTGGTTCATCCGTTCAAGCAGCAGCAGCGCGCGGAGCAACAGCCCCCCGTCCTTGCCGAACCGTGAGCGATAGAGTTCCGGGCAGAGATCATGATGGTCGAAGACGAACTTCTTGCCGAACGGCTTGTAGAACAGCGCGAGCGCCCAGTACGTGTCCGGCGGGTTACACGCCTGGATCACGTCGAATCCGTGCCGGCGGGCCACGGCGACGGACAGGACAGCGGTTCGCACCCAGCAGTAGCCGAACTCGAAAACGTAACTGAGTACACCCTGGGTCCGGGGTGCGCCGCGATAGGTCCAGATGCTGACACCGTCGACGATCTGGTGACGCCGCTGCCCCGGGCCCCGTGGGCATATTACGGCGACCTGGTAGCCCTGGTTGCGAAGCGCCTGGCATTCCTGCCACGTCCGATGGTCGATCAGAATCGGCAGGTTCTGAACTACGATCAGAACCCGTCCTGCGTCGCCAATGTCGGGAGATTCGGTTGAGTCGGCGTCAGGCGCCGACGTGAGAGTATTCGCAGCCGTAGCCAACGAGATAGTCCCGTCGCGTGTCTGTCCCACATTTTTCTCCCGAAGATGAACGACCCCGTTGCCCGCGGACTGTGGACCCATCCCTCCCTTTCCGCCATGGCGAGGCTAGCGGCCGGCCTGGGCATCACCGGCGATTGAAAAACTTGCGTGTCGCGTCTTGGGGCCGGGCTCGGCCGATTCTCGCCACAGGAACGACAGAACTGACCGTTGGGGGCGGCTTATTCCAGCCATGCTGTTTGACGACGGCAGCCATGGCCGCCATGGATGCCGTGTTCGCGCCTTTAATGCCCGGGTCACTCTCGCGCTTTTTGACGCAAAGCCGCTCCTGGCAGCGGACCGCCAGTGACTTGTCGTGCGTTCCTCGGCTTTCTGGTCAGCTTACCGAATCAGACGGTCATCGAATCAGACGGTCCCGGATCAGACGGTCCCGGATCAGACGGTCGACGATGCGCGGACGGCGAGCAGTCCCAGCGACCCGGCCGCCTCCGTCAGGCCGGCTCGGGCGTCGGGGTGGGCGACGTGGTCGAT
>NZ_CDWWEW010000325.1:0-5970 GCF_977966315.1 Frankia sp. CeRuru1 | reverse complement strand
AGCTTGCGCAACGCGTTCGCCAGCCCGATCGGGTCACCGGTGAGCGTCGCGCCGGACTCGTCGGCCTGGTACTCCCGGGACCGACTGATCGCGAGCTGGATGATCGTCGCCGCGACGGGACCCAGGATCATCAGCAGCAGAAGCTCGAAGATGCCGGGACCGTCCTCATCGTCCCGCCCGCCGAAAATGGCCAGGAACTGAGCCATATTCGCCAGATAGACGATAATGCTGGCAAGGGCACCGGCCACCGAGGCGATCAGGATGTCCCGGTTGTAGACATGGCTGAGCTCGTGACCGAGAACGCCGCGTAGCTCACGATCGTCCATAATCTCCATGATGCCCTCGGTGCAACAGACCGCCGCGTTTCGCGGGTTACGGCCGGTGGCGAAGGCATTGGGCGCCCGGGTCGGACTGAGGTACAGCCGCGGCATGGGCATCCGGGCATTGCGGGCGAGATCCCCGACGATCGCGTAGAGCCGGGGCTGCTCGACCTGCGTCACGGGATAGGCCCGCATGGCCCGCAGGGCTATCCGGTCGGAGAAGAAGTAGGCGAAGCCGTTCATACCGACCGCGAGCACGAGCGCGATGACCAGACCTCCGCGCCCGAACAGCGAACCCACCACGATGATGGCGGCGGACAGCACGCCCAGCAGCAGCGCGGTCTTCAGACCGTTGAAGTGGCGGTGTGGCATGGCGATCAAGTGTCCGTCCTGTCGAACCGGTACACCTGTCTCAACGCGACGGCGCTGGCGGAACGTTCCCGTCGGGCGTGTGGCCACCGTCGCCCCCGGCCCGTACGGCCGCCGGCCCCCGGCGGGCCTTGCCCGCTCGGTCACCGAGCTCGTCCGGGACGGCTTCGCGCAGACGTGCGGCCACGGCCGGGTCGAGCAGCCCGACCCGTTCGAGCTCCTCCGCGGTAAAGATCGCCAATCGTCGGTACACGGCGGCGATCCGTGGATCCAGCCGGTCGAGCGCGGTCAGATGTGCCACGACGGTACCGAGATCACCGCGCCGCACCGGTCCGGTCGACGCCGACCAGCCGTCGGTCAGGGTGTTCGCCAGCGATGCCCGCAACAGCGGACCGAGCGCCGCGGCCGGATCGGGCACGCCCGCCGCGGCCAGCACCTCGCCGGCAGCCGCCACCAGGGTGGTCAGGAAGTTCCCGCCGAGCACGAGAGAGGCGTGGTAAAGATCCCGCCGGTCATCCGCGACGGGCAGAGCGATGCCGCCGACGTCGGTGACCAGGCGGCGGGCCAGCCCCTCGGCCACGGGATCGGCGGTGATCCCGAACGGGACACCGGCGAGGAGAGCGGAGTCCTCGATGATCCCCGGCAGGGTCATGATCGGATGAAGCGCGATACGGGCCGCGCCCACGTCACCGCCGGCCGCCAGGACGCCCAGACCGTGGCGCCCGCTGAGATGCACGAGTGTCCGGCCGGGCCCGACGGCTCCCGCCGCGGCCAGGTCCGTGACGACCGGCCCGATCGCGTCATCGGGCACGGCGACGAGGAGGACCTCGGCCCGCCCAGCGACCTCGGCCGCCCCGCCGACCCACGCGTCCGGGAACAGGTTCACGGCCCTCGATCGGTGCCACGGCGAGCGCACTCCCACGGCCACTACCGGATATCCGGCCGCCGCCAGGGCGAGGCCCAGCGCCGTGCCGGCCCGGCCCGGCCCGACGATTCCCACCTTTTCCCGTGGCCTGGCCTCCCGCGGCCCAGCACTCTCCCGCGGCCCAGCACTCGCGGCCGTGAACGAAGGTGCGCCGTCGGGCCGACCGTCATCCGGACCGCTCGCGGCATCCGACTGCTCGTCCGGGCTATGCGTCATGTCCCGATGCTCCCCGCTTCTGAGCGGGCCGCTTCTGAGCGGGCCGCCCCTGATACCTGACCACCCGCCGACCCCGGCCACCCGCACGGCCACCATGCCCCGACTCCGGGCCTCACCGGACATACAGCCACAAGCCACCAGGAGACTACAATCGGTAACATCTCGGATCAGGCCAGGTCGCCGGCAAGAGCGAGCTCACCGCTCCGGGCGCCCGACACAAAGATCACCCTGTCGATTCCCTGACACGCCAGGCCTCCCCCGAAATTGTGGAAAGCATTACCGGAAGCGCATTGAACCGGATCCGGCCGATCATCTCCATCGGGCGGTACACCCCTTCTGACCAGCGATATCAGGGTCAAGACCCGCCAGCCGGACGATCGCAACGACAAAGACTATATACGTAGAGTTGGCAAACAATCACCATACGGCGCGACAGATACGGAGACCGAGGTCGATCGTCGATCGTCCACGAGGATGGAGCGATCGAACTCGGCGGTACGGTGCGCGCGCATCATTGATACGGCCGGTAGGCTGGAACGGTACCCGAGGAGGTCACTGAAGGTGTCAGAGCAGGTCAGGGAGAGGGAGACCCGCCGGCTCGACCGGGTCGTCGTGCGCTTCGCGGGCGACTCCGGCGACGGTATGCAGCTCACCGGAGAACAGTTCACCAGCGAGACGGCAGCATTCGGCAACGACCTGTCGACGCTTCCGGACTTCCCTGCCGAAATCCGCGCCCCAGCCGGCACGCCGGCCGGCGTGTCCGGCTTCCAGCTACATTTTTCCGATCACGACATTCTCACCCCGGGTGACGCACCGGACGTACTGGTCGCGATGAACCCGGCGGCCCTGAAGGCGAATCTGAAGGACCTGCCGCCTGGGGCCAATCTCATTGTCAACACCGATGCATTCACCGGCAGCAACCTCAAGAAAGCCGGCTATACGACGGATCCACTGGCCGACGGCACACTGGATGCCTACACGGTGCATCGGGTGCCGCTCACCTCGATGACCATCAACGCGGTGCACGCCGCCGAGGGCGTCGGTAGCGGGGTCAACAAGAAGGAGGCCGAACGAGCGAAGAACATGTTCGCCCTGGGCCTCATGAGCTGGCTTTACCACCGGCCGACCGAGAGCACCGTCGGCTTCCTGGAGAAGAAGTTCGCCAAACGGCCCGAGATCGCCGCGGCGAACGTCGCGGCCTTCCGAGCCGGCTTCAACTACGGCGAGACCACCGAGTCCTTCTCGGTCACCTACGAGGTGGCGCCGGCCCGGATGAAGGCCGGTACCTACCGACGGATCACCGGGAACACGGCGCTGTCCTACGGTCTGATCGCCGCCGGCGAGCTGACCGGCCTGCCGGTGTTCCTCGGCTCCTACCCGATCACCCCGGCCTCGGACATCCTGCACGAGCTGAGCCGGCACAAGCGGTTCGGCGTGCGGACCTTCCAGGCCGAGGATGAGATCGCCGGCATCGGCGCCGCGCTCGGCGCCTCCTTCGGCGGGTCGCTCGGCGTGACGACGACCTCCGGCCCGGGTGTCGCGCTCAAGAGCGAGACCATCGGCCTCGCGGTCAGCCTCGAACTGCCGCTCATGATCGTCGACATCCAGCGCGGCGGCCCGTCCACCGGCCTGCCCACCAAGACCGAACAGGCCGATCTGCTCCAGGCGATGTTCGGCCGCAACGGCGAGGCTCCGGTTCCGATCGTCGCGCCGCGCTCCCCGGCGGACTGCTTCAACGCCGCGATCGAGGCCGCCCGCCTGGCTACCAAGTACCGCACGCCGGTGTTCCTGCTCTCCGACGGCTACCTGGCGAACGGCTCGGAGCCGTGGCTGCTGCCGACCCGCTCGGAGCTGCCGGACCTGAGCGTCGCCTTCGCCACCGAGCCGAACCACACCGGGCCGAAGGGGCCGGAGTTCTGGCCCTACCTGCGTGATGCGGAGACCCTCGCCCGGCCGTGGGCGGTCCCCGGCACGCCGGGCCTGGAGCACCGTATCGGCGGCATCGAGAAGTCGGACGGCCAGGGTGCCATCTCCTACGATCCGGCCAACCACGACCGGATGGTGCGGCTGCGCGCGGCGAAGATCGACGGCATCGCGAACGATGTCGCGCCGCTGGAGGTGGAGGACCCGTCCGGGCAGGCCCGGCTACTCGTCCTCGGCTGGGGCTCCACCTACGGCCCGATCGCGGCCGGCTGCCGCCGGGTCCGCGCCAAGGGCATGCACGTCGCTCAGGCACACCTGCGTCATCTCAACCCCTTCCCCGCCAACACCGGGGACATCCTGCGGTCGTACGACAAGGTGCTGATTCCCGAGATGAACCTCGGGCAGCTGCGGACCCTGATCCGGGCCGAGTACCTCGTCGACGCGATCGGCTACAACCAGGTTCGCGGGCTGCCCTTCAAGGCCGCGGAGCTGGCGGGCGTCTTGGAGGACGTGATCAACCAGTGACCGTCACGACGAATCGCAGCGGCATCAGTAACCGGCTGCTCGACTTGGTGCCGGCCGCGCCGGCCCAGCAGAGCCGCAAGGACTTCACCTCCGACCAGGAAGTGCGGTGGTGCCCGGGATGCGGCGACTACGCCATTCTCGCCACCGTCCAGGGCTTCCTGCCTGATCTCGGGGTGGCCCGGGAGAACATCGTCTTCATCTCCGGGATCGGCTGTTCCTCACGGTTCCCGTACTACCTGCAGACGTACGGGATGCACTCCATTCACGGCCGGGCACCGGCGATCGCCACCGGGCTCGCCGCCTCCCGTCCCGACCTGTCGGTCTGGGTCGTCACCGGGGACGGCGACGCCCTGTCGATCGGTGGGAACCACCTGCTGCACGCGCTGCGCCGCAACGTCAACCTGAAGATCCTCATGTTCAACAACCGGATCTACGGACTGACGAAGGGGCAGTACTCCCCCACCTCCGAGATCGGCAAGATCACCAAGTCGACGCCGTTCGGCTCGCTGGACCGGCCGTACAACCCCGTATCGCTGGCGCTGGGGGCGGAGGCCACGTTCGTCGGACGGTCCATCGACTCCGACCGGGCGCACCTGACCTCGGTGCTGCGCGCGGCCGCAGAGCACCCCGGCACCGCCTTCGTGGAGATCTTCCAGAACTGCAACATCTTCAACGACGGCGCCTTCGACGCGCTCAAGGAGCGGACCAGCCGGGACGACGTGACGCTGAAGCTGGCCCACGGCGAGCCCCTTGTCTTCGGCACCGAGGGCGACAAGGCCGTTCGACGGGCGCCGGACGGCAGCCTCGAGGTGGTCCCGGCGGGCAGCCCGGACGTCCTCGTCCACGACGCCTGGGCGGCCGATCCGAGCCAGGCGTTCGCGCTGTCCCGGCTCACCGGCGACTCGCACGGCGTCACCCCGATCGGCATCTTCCGCGACGTCGACGCGCCGACCTACGACGAGGCGTTGAACGCCCAGATCACCGACGCCAAGACCCGCCAGGGCGACGGGGACCTGATGTCGCTGATCGCCGGTGGGGAGACTTGGACCATCGAGTGATCTGAAAACCGTCCGCTGATCTGATCAGCACTCCACAGCCCGTGGCCCGGCCGTTCGCATTCTCCCGGTATCGAACCCGTGGCCATCCCGCGGCGGCTTCCTGTTTTCGGCGAACGTCCGATCCGACACTCCGGCCCCGCGCGCCGCGCCCCGGACGGCCCCGCGCCCCGGACCGCCGGGCAGAGCCCGCAGTACCACAGAACTATGTCATTGATAATGCCGCTTGGCAGCTATCTGCCGGGTAGTGCGCCACTCCGGCACCTTCCGGTAAGGTGACATCGCGCGTGGGGGTGCCGTGTGGCCCGGGGGGGCTCACAACACCGATGCAGCCGGAGGCGCAGTGCGGGTTCATCGAGCCCTATGCCCACGGTCCGTGGCGAGTCCGCGTTCGCCTATGGGCACCATCAGCATGACCGTTCCGATCACGGCCGGTCGCGCCGGGCAACCCCGCGGCTCGGTCGGCGTCGTCGTCCGGACCGCTCCCGGAGGTCGCCGTGGGTAATCATTCGGCCGGTCGGCATTCACGCCAGCGCCAGGAAGTCGCCAGGCAGGCCACCGGCCGCCATTCGGCCGCGGCACCGACGACCTCCACCGCGGCAGCCGCGTCGTTCCCACCGCCGACCCCGCCACGGCC
>NZ_CDWWEW010000324.1:0-5980 GCF_977966315.1 Frankia sp. CeRuru1 | reverse complement strand
CCCGCGGACCGTTCCTGCCCGCCCTGGTGCGAGCAGCCCGCCGGCCACCTACACGTCGAACCCGCCGGTCCCGGCGACTACCACGTCTCCGAGTTCACCCAGATCGACCTACCAGAAATTCCCGGGCTACGCGACGCGACCGTTCTCCAGGTGTCCGTCGAGCAGTACGTCACCGCCACGACCATCCGCCCTCCCATGATCTCCCTCGGCCGCGGCGAAGACCCCGACAGCGAAGCACTCACCCTGGACGAAGCCGCCGCCCTCGCCACCGTCCTCACCCGGGCAGTCGCCGCGGCACGCGACGCTCAAGGACATCAGTCCCCGATCGACGACGGGTCCGCATAGCGACGCAGGCAGCGTCACCGCTGCCCGTCGGCCCGCGCGCGACGCCCGCAGCAACCCCGCCGATGGATCGGCCGGCTCAGACACTGACGGCGACAGCCTCAGCGACTGCCCCTCACCGGTCGCGGTCGGTCCCGGCACGACGGCGTGGCCTCCGGCGGCGAAGCGTCACCACGGCCACGCAGACCTCCGACGACGAAACCGGCCCCTATGCCACCTCACCGCCACACCGTGCCACCCGCGCTCCGCCCCATCGTCCTGCTAGCCAGGATGCGTGACCTGCTCCCGGCCGCGCGGCTGGCGGACCTGCTCGCCACCTTCACACCACCCGTCGACCCGACAGCTCCGGAATGGTCCGACCTGTGCTCCGCCCTGGACGCCTACGACCAGGCGGCACAGCACGGCCGGGATCTCGACGAGGCCCGCCACCAGGTCGACACCGCCGCCATGATCTTCCACCTGTGCTACGGCGGCACTGAGCACCAACCGAGCAGTGGCATCCACGAGCGTCGAGCGGCCCGATAGACGCCCCGCAGACCGCGAGACCGCGCACTCCCGTTACCTGACGGCAACGGTGGCGAGCTTGTGTATGTCCGTATCTGCCGCCTGCCGCGCGCGAACTGACGCACCGCCTGGCGCCGAACCGATCGCACCGCCTCACGCCATTTCCGCAGCTCAGCCGACTCTCGGCAGCCGAAGAACATGTTCGTGACGGGGGGAATGACCTGCACCGTCGGGCCAGTAATCATTAGGTTGCCGGCCTGTCTCGTGGAGCGGACGGCGCCGCGCGGGCGACGGGTACGCCATCGACCTGGCCCGACGGTGGTGGATCATTGAGGTGATCTTGCTGTTCCTGGAACGGCGGACCGACGCCGGTCTGCGGGGCAGGTCTGGAGGGGATGTGGCGTGAATAGACGCAGTCTGCGGGTGGAGCAGGATGAGCTGCGGGCGCGGATGCGCGCGGTCGGCATGTCGCACGACGAGATCGCCGTCGAGTTCGCCCGCCGCTACAAGCTGCGCCCCCGGGCAGCCCACCGGGTCGCGCACGGCTGGACCCAGGCGCAGGCCGCGAACCACATCAACACC
This sequence comes from Frankia sp. CeRuru1, assembly GCF_977966315.1. Lineage (NCBI taxonomy): Bacteria > Bacillati > Actinomycetota > Actinomycetes > Frankiales > Frankiaceae > Frankia > Frankia sp. CeRuru1. The sequence continues at coordinate 4,552 of NZ_CDWWEW010000324.1, read as the reverse complement.
CACGCCACCCGCGCCGGCCTCGACCCGGATGGCACTGCGCCCATGACCGCTCCGCGGTTGTCGGAGCTGGAGAACTGGCCGCTGCCGAACAACCGCCGCCGGCCCACTCCCCAGCTCCTCGCCCTGCTCGCCGAGGTCTACGACACCAGCATCCACAACCTGATCGACCTCGACGACCGCGAACACCTCACCGCCACCGACCATCTCATCCTTAGCCAGACTAGCCAGATCCAGCACACGCCCGCACGAATCCATACGACTACCCGTTCCTACCCTGTGACGTTGTCCGTACCTGCGGCGGGAGGGTTACAGCTTGGCGGGATCGAGCACATATCAATGCCATATGTACCGGTAGAAATGGAGCGTGTCATGTCGGCTGCCAAGGAGTCGGGGGAGCACGCGATGTTCGCGGCGGCCAGAAGCCTCGATACCAGCTCTGTCGAACAGCTCGCCGACGATGTACGTCGGCTCGCGCACACCTACAACATCACCCCTCCCTTCCAGATGTTCACCGAACTGGCCAAGACCCGGAACACCGTGTACGCGCTGCTGGAGCAGACGAAACGCCCGGGGCAGCTCAACGACCTCTACATGTTCGCCGGGCAGCTCTGCGGCCTGCTCGGCATCGTCAGTCTCGACCTCGGGTTTCCCGATGCTGGCGTCGAGAACGCCCGCGCGGCCTGGGCTTATGGGCAGATTGTCGACGATGACGGGCTGCGCTCGTGGGCCCGCGCTGTCCAGGCCACCATCGCCTTCTGGTCCGGCCGGCCGAGGGAAGGGATACGGCTGACGGCAACGGGCCTTGACCATGCCAGACCAGGGTCCGGAAAGGTTCGCCTGCACGCCGTGCAGGCCCGCTCCTATGCGATGGTCGGAGCCGCGGACGAGGCGATGACCGCGCTGGCCGCTGCCCAGCGCACCGCCGAGGCAGACGCATCGGACGATCTTCTCGACAGTGTGGGTGGCGAGTTCTCGTTCGGCGAGGAACGCCGGCTCCTCAGCGCCGCGGCCACGCATCTCGCCCTGGGCCAGCTCGACCAGGCCGAGCACGCGGCGTCCCAGGCGATCGACCTGTTCACCGCGATTCCGGTCACCGACCGATGGACACCCGGTGAGCACGGTGCCCGGATCGATCTGATCGTCGCCCGAACGCTGGACGGCAATCTCGACGGGGCGCACGATGCCCTCGTCCCCGTGCTCGCGCTGCCGTCCGAGCAACGTACGGGGCGCCTGACGGGGAGGCTTCACCGGTTGCGCCGGTCGTTGAGCCAGCCGCGCTACCGCGGCTCCACCGACGCCGAGCAGCTCGACGAGCAGATCGAGCACTTTGTGCGCGAGTCGGCTACCGCCGTGCTGCCCCCAGGCACCTCACACCAGTCGCTTCTCGCCGGCGGCGTCTGACCGCAGTTCCCACAGGTCGAGGAGGCGGCGCTCCCTGTCGGGGTCGATACCGTGCTCGTCCTGACGCTCATGTCGGACCGGAGCGCCGCCGGCCGCCAGCCACGCCCGCGTGTCCAGGACCGTGTCCTCGATCGGCCGGCAGCGCAGACCCGCCGCCGCTGCCCGGCTCGCATCCAGCTGCCACGTCCCTGGAGGCACCCGCCACAGCGGGATCTCCGTCCACTGGCGCACCCCCTGCTCGACAAGCCAGCCGGGGTCCGCCCAGACGACCTCGACCTCGTCGGAGCCTCGGATGTCCCGCGTCGCCGCGATGCACGCGTCCAGCATCCGGCCGTAGGTTGCGTGGCCGGCGGGCGCCGCAACGTTGAAGATCCCGCTGGCCGACCGTCCGACCAGGTCGAGCAGAAACGTCGCGAGGTCGCGCACGTCCACCGGCTGGATGGGCCTGTCGGCGGGCGCGGGGGCCAGCACCCGCCCGCCGTGCGCCATCCGGCGAAGCCACCACGGCAACCGTCCGACGTACTCGTGCGGGCCGAGGACGACACCCGGCCGCACGATGAGCGCCTGGTCAGGGGAAAGGCTCCGCCGGACCGCGGCTTCGCACCCGGCCTTGTGGGGACCGTAGCGCCCCGCGTCCCAGCGAGGATCTTCCACCACCAGGTCGGGATCTCCCGGGTGCAGCGGCGAGGATTCGTCGACAGGGGACGCGGGCCAGTCTTGGTACACCGAGACGGTCGACACAAACACATACCGACGGGCCTGTTCACGGAGAACCCGCGCGGCAAGGCCGACCGAGCGGGGCTCCGCGCCGCCGACGTCCACTACGGCATCCCACGGCCCATTCGCGGCAAGGCGATCAAGATCCTTGGTGTCGGTTCGGTCGCCTCGGAGCGGGTGGACCCCTGTGACATCCGGTCCGGATCTACCCCGGTTGAACGTGGTGACTGCCCAGCCGCGGCCAACTGCCTCCTCGGCCAGGACACGGCCGACGAACCAGGTTCCTCCCAGAAGTAGCAGACGCACGGAGTAATCGTCTCAAAGGGCCACCGCCCGTAGCTGTCGCCGCCCGTCCACGCGCACCGCGGCCGACTCTGACCGACAAGTGGTGCCCGATCTCACCGACGTAATCACCTGGCTACGTCGGAGACGCCCAGGGGCCAACCGGCTGCTCGCCCGGACCGGTCGCTGCTGGATGGAGGCCGCGGTGGTGGCCTGGGGTGTGAGGCTGTGCGGCGGCGCCGGGTGGTCCCCGGTCGGGTTGGTGGTCCGATGATCGAGCCGTCGAGGACCCGGGTCGTGGTGTCCCAAACAGTCGATCGCTGTCAATCCTCCGAGTAATCTGGCGGCAAGCCCAGCCCTTGGGCGCTACGGGCCGGTGAACGTGACCGCGCGGCGGATGGCCCAGCGGTAAGCGTGGCCTTCGCGTCGAAGTTCGAGCAGGCTCGAAGACACCGAAGAGGCCACGCCGCTCTTCCTGGCCTGCCCGGCGGCCGGATGCCTGGCCTGGCTCCGTGCTTCGCCCAGGGGCCTTTGGGCGTAATTCCTGTACGGGACCACCCGAACAAACTTCCATGATCACTGCGAACGGATGTGGTAGGCCGCCCGTGTTCTCGCAGGTCATCGGCTTCACGGGTGTCGATGAAAACGTTCGTGGTGGCGGGAATGACGGCCCTGCCTGCTTCGGCCATCCTGGTAGCGCACCGCGTACATGGAGCACGCCGGGTTGTGACGGTCGCGCCGATCAACGTCAGTGTGGAGGAAGATCTGTGGTAGTTGGGTCTGAGGCTTCTGGATCAACGACCGCTGGTGCTGACGTGTCCAGAGTGGGGATGCCCGCGCCGGGGGGGAGGGCTCTGGTGGGCAATGCGGGACGCCTGGCCCGCGCAGGGCAGGGCGCCGATGCCGTCGGCTGTCCAGAGGGCGTTGCCCACCGCGCCGCCGTAGCTGTTCACGCTGGGTTGCTCGCTCGCTCAATGTCGCTGGCGTCGCTTCTCGGTGATCTGCCGCCGTCGTCGAAGGCGCGGGCCACCACCCTGTCCGATCCTCCATCCACAAGGAGATACCCACTGCGATGACGCTGACCACCGACACGGGCGCCGACCCGGATGCCGCGACACTGCGCGCGGCTATGGTCGCTCGCTTTGAACCCGGCATGGCGCGCTTCGGGGTGCCGATGTCTCCCGCGCTGCGCCGGGCGCTGCTCACGGTGCCCCGGCATCTGTTCACTCCGGGTGTTCCGCTGGAGCGGGCTTACGACGCCGACCAGTCGATCGTGACGAAGACCGGCGAGGACGGCCGCGACGTGAGCGCGGTGTCGGCGCCGTGGCTGATCGCCACGATGCTCGCCCAGGCTGGCGACCTGTCCGGGAAGCGCGTCCTGGAGATCGGGTCCGGTGGGTATAACGCCGCGCTGCTACGTGAGCTTGTCGGCCCCGGCGGGGACGTCACGACCGTCGACATCGATCCCGACGTGGTTGACCGGGCTCGCGCCTGCCTGGACCGGGCAGGTTATGGCGACGTGCGGGCGTTGTGCCGCGACGGGGACGGTGGCGTGCCGGACCACCCCCCCTTCGATGTGATCATCTCGACGGTCGGGACGTGGGACGTCCCTGGGGCCTGGCGTCAGCAGTTGGCCCCGCATGGCCGGATCGTGCTGCCGCTGCGTACGGGCGGGCTGACCCGGGCGTGGGGGCTCGACCGCGTGGGTGGCAGTCTGCTGGTGAGCGCGACCGGCCCGGTGCGGTGCGGTTTCGTCGCGATGCGGGGGGCCGGCACGCACGGCGGCCGGTCGACTCCGCTGGCCGATACCGGCGTCGGGCTGTGGCAGGACGAGCTGGCCACCGTCGATACCAGTGGTCTCGGCGACGTGTTCGCGGCGTCGCGGACCGAGGTCTGGAGCGGGGTCGTGCTCCCGCGCGGTACCCGCTGGGACGACCAGGACCTGTGGCTGCTGGCGCTGCCGGGACACTGCCAGATGACCGCCAGCCGCGAGGCGGTCGCCAGCGGCCTCGTGACCCCGTCGTGGCGGATTCTGACCCCCGCACTCGTGGACGGCGACAGCCTGGCCTACCGTGCGGCGCTGCGGCCCGTCGGCGATCCCGCCGCCGGCTACGAGGTCGGCGCGGTCGGGCACGGCCCCCGCGGCGGTGAC